>MGRY01000135.1:0-668 GCA_001799045.1 Deltaproteobacteria bacterium RIFCSPLOWO2_02_56_12
CGATCCGCAGGTAGAGGGTCTTGGTCGTGTCGACGTGCATCTTGAGCGGCACCTGCTTCAGGTTGAGGATGATGTCGGTCGCATCCTCGACCACGCCGGGAATCGGCGAGAACTCGTGCAGCACGCCGTCAATCTTCACCGCGGTCACCGCCGCTCCCTCGATCGACGAGAGCAGCACGCGCCGCATGGCGTTGCCGATCGTCGTCCCGAACCCCCGCTCGAACGGCTGCGCGTAGAAGCGCCCGAACCGATCCGTGAGCGTCTCGCGCTCGAACTCGAGCCGCTTCGGCCGCTGAAAACCCTTCCACAGCATTACTCTCTGTCCTTTCGAGACCACTGACGGACACTGCAATCACAACCACTGAAGAACACGGAAGAACACAGAATTTTCGTTCCGTGTTTTTCTGTGTCTTTCCGTGGTTGACCTTCCGTGTCCGTCCGCGGTGCAATTTCGGCGCAGCATCAGTGTTGCGCTGCCAGACCTGCCGGTTCATCCGCCGCCTCCCACCGCAGGTCTGGTTTGGCTGCGGGCGGCGGACTACTTCTAAGAAAACTCCAGATTCCAAATTCCAAACTTCAAAGGACTCCAAAGTCCAAATTCCAAACGACCTTTGGAGTTTGTGGTTTGAAGTTCGGAATTGACTACTTCGAGTACAACTCCACGATCA
>MGRY01000135.1:694-8597 GCA_001799045.1 Deltaproteobacteria bacterium RIFCSPLOWO2_02_56_12
TCCTGGCGCTGGGGGTAGGTGACCTCAAAAGTGGTGATGGAGACGAAATAGGAGGCCGGGTGTTTCAGTTTCACCTCCAGCGTCGAGTCGTCCTTAGCCTGGACGCCCAGCAACGCCTCATCGCCGATCTTTCCCTCGTGGTATTCCTCCGCGTTCAAGATGTCGAAGAGGATATAGGCATACTCGGAAGCGGTTTTTGGATTCAGCAGGCGCTTCCACGAATACTCGAAGTCCTGGGCTCGGACTTTCTTTCCATCGCTCCAGGTGACGTCATCCCTGAGATGGAAAACGATCCTCTTGCCCCCTTCGAGGATATCCCAGGATTTTGCTATCACCGGCGCGGGTCTTAGGCTCTTGTCGAACTCCGTAAGCCCTACCATGAGATTGGCAATCACGTTAAAGGAGACATGGTCCGTGGCCAGAGACCAATCGAGGCTCGGGGGTTCCGTGCCCAGGTTGACGCGGAAAGCCTTTGGATTGCCGCCTGGAGAAAAGGGGTTGCACGAGAAGACGAAGAACAAAGAGAGAAAAGAGAGGGCGACAATGCTGCCTTTTCTAAGTGGTTTTATCAAGGGAATTTGTGCTTGCTTCCGGTTAGTTTTGCAGCTATTAGTACCCCAATAGCCGATCTTGTTCAAGCCATTGGGGGAAGTCATGAATCCAGCGGAAATACTGAAGAAATACGTCGTGGTTGAGGGCCATCGCGATGTTTACGAACAGCTCCATCGGGGTTCGATCGGAGAGCAGACCCCGCTCAGGGATGCCATCGCTCCAAGGCTGATCCGCGACGGGATCAATGTCTGTGTTTATGCGATCAGTGGTGATTCCTATTCGCACACGCAGAATACCGGGAGGTATCTGGAGACCGCGTTGGAAAATATCGATATGTTTCTCGAAGAGGCGCCGAAATCGGAGGGGATGATCTCGCTCGTCCGGACGAAATCGGATCTTCCCGAGAAGGTCCGTCCAGGCAATATCTCCTTTATCCTGCACTTTGAAGGGGGGATGCCGCTGCAGGGCAGCATTCACCAGCTCCGGAACTTCTACCGTATGGGTCTGCGTTCGATGCAGCTCACGTGGAATTTCCGCAACGAATTGGGCGATGGCGTGTGGGAAAATCGGACCAAAGGGGGTCTAACGCGCTTCGGCGTGGAGGTGATCCGGGAGATGAATCGGCTCGGGATGGTGGTTGATCTCGCCCATATGAACCGCGAGGGTTTTTTCCAGGCGCTGGAGGTGGCTCGGGCCCCGCTCATCGTGAGTCACGCTAATGCCTGCGGGATGTTGGACAATCCGCGCAACCTGGCTGACGACCAGATCAAGGCGATTGCCGGTCAGGGAGGTTTGGTCGGCATCCTGGCGCTGCCCGAACGCGTCGCCAAGAAAGATGCCACCTTGGACGATCTCCTCAAGCATCTGGATTATATGGTCGAGCTGGTCGGTGTGAAACACATCGCCCTCGGTCTCGATTTTATCAAAAACGACGGCCCACGGACCTTGAAGGATCAGCACCATCCGCTGCACCAGCGTACCTACATAAAGGATTTCGAAGAGATCGAGGACTTGCCCAAGCTTATCGAGGGGCTCATCCGCCACGGTTACAAGGAGGAGGAGATCGCCTTGATCCTTGGCGGGAACCACCTGCGGGTCCTGAAAAGCATTTTGCCGGAACAATCGATCATCTAAAGCCGTTCTTGTAGAGCCGACCTCATGCGCCGTTTGATCGGGGTTTTTGATTGTCTTTTTGGGTTTTTCGGCGGCAGCAAATAAACAAATAAAGGAGGTATCCTATGCGTTTGCGACTATGCCTTTTTCTCCTGCTGTGCGTTTTTGTCCCTCCGGCGGCAGCTCAGACCAAGATCATCGTCGGTCTCTCCTCGGTGAACATCGCCTTTCTGCCGGTCTATGTGTCTCAGGAGAAAGGTTTTTTTAAGGACGAGGGGCTGGATGTGCTCTTTGTCATGTTCAACGCCGGCTCGACGAATCTCCAGGCTCTGGTCGGCGGCGACATCCAGATTATGGGAAGCGCCTTTGTGGAGACCATAGGGGGGAGGGCTGCGGGCTTCGACGTCAAGAACTTTTGGGGGATCTGCAATCTCATGCCTTTTCAGCTTTACTCGCAGCCCGGTTTCAACTCCATGAAAGAGGCGAAAGGGAAGCGCTTCGCGATCAGCCGCTTTGGGTCGCTTACGGACTTTCTCACGCGGGCAACGCTGAACCATTTTGGCATCAATCCCAAAGAGGTGACGATCATGCAGATCGGCAGCACGCCGGCCCGCTTTGCCGCTCTCACAGCCAAAGGGGTGGATGCCAGCATCGTCTGGTTCCCCGTGACCGAGATTGCCAAGTCTAAGGGGTTTGTCAAACTTCTGGATCTGAAAGAAGTCTTCCCTGAATGGCCCTATGAAACCTTTGCCGCCAAGGAATCCTGGCTGAACAAGGAAAAGGCAACGGTCACCAGGTTCCTGCGAGCCTATCAGCGGGGCGTCAAGCACACACTGGAGAACAAAGAAGACGGGGTGAAAGCCATCCGGAAGTACGTAAAGATGGACCCCGCCTATGCGCCGTTGGGCTATGACGAGTACCGCGACTCTTTTCCGATCAACGGCAGGCTCGCCGAGAAGGCGATCCCCGTTGTTATTGAACAAGAATTTGAATCGGGGAGGATCAAGAGGAAAATCACCCTGGATGAGTTGGTGGACCACTCCTTCATGAGCCTGGTGGGCGGGAAATAACGGGCCGTTGACATGGAGACAAAATTCGGGATAGGAATGCTGGTATAAAATTTTGGATAACTAAGTAATTTTTTTTACCCAAGGAGGATTGCATGCCCAAGAGTCTTAGGACCTTTCTGGAGGATTGCCGCAGAGAGATCCCCAACGAAGTCGTGCACGTTACGAAGGAAGTGGACCCGGCTCATTACGACGTCACCGCTATTATCAAGCATCTGGGAGCGATGAAGAAGTTTCCCATTCTTGTCTTCGACCGGCCGTTAAATTTGCATGGGCGGGCGAGTAATGATTTTAAACTGGTGATGAACTGCGAGATCTCGCAGCGCAAGACGCAGATCGCGCTCGGAGTGCCTAAGGAGATGGATCGCACCCAAATGGCCGAGGTTTGTTTAGAGCGCGAGGAGCATAGGGTTCTGCCGGCGATTGTCGACAAAAAGCAGGCCCCGGTAAAAGAAGTTGTAAAGGCCGGGAAAGATGTGGACATGTTCGAGCTGCCGATCATGCGCCACCACTACATGGACGGCGGCCCGTATGTCGTGTTGTCGACCGTCACCAAGGACCGCAAGTCGGGGATCTACAACTGCTCTTACCATCGCATGGAGATCAAGTCGAGGAACACTACGGCGCTCTATGCCTCGCCGCGTCATCTGTGGAAGATCTTTCGCGATCACGAGGACAACAATCTGGAGTGCCCGGTGGCTACGGTTCTCGGGCATCATCCCGCTTATCACATGGGCGCCTGCTACAGCGGTCCGTTTGCGGTCAGCGAGTACGAGGTCATCGGCGGCTATCTCCAGGAGCCCCTGCGCCTCACGGCCTCGGAAACCTGGGGAGAAGATTTTCTCATACCGGCGGATGCCGAAATCGTAATTGAAGGGGCCTTGGTACCCGGCAAGAGGGTTGTCGAGGGACCGTTCGGAGAGGCGCCGGGATATCTCGGCCCTCAGCGCTACACAACCTGCGTCGAATATCAGGTGCGCGCCATTAACTACCGCAAGGGCGGCATGTACCAGTCGGTGATCACGCCGGAAGGGGACAAGCCGTGGATGGATCTGCCCCGCGAAGGCGCCTATCTCAGGCGCTGCCGCGAAGCGATCCCGGGGGTGACAGCCGTCTGCAAGATGGGACGCCACGCCCATTACAACGTTTTCATCTCGATGAAAAAGATGTCCGAGGGCGATCCCGGCCGCGCCGCGGCCGCCGCGCTCACGTTCGATCACACGAAGAACGTCTTCGTTTTTGACGATGATATCGATGTCTTCAATGCGACCGATATCCTCTGGGCGCTGGCCACCCGGGTGCAGCCGCACCGGCAGATCTCGATCCTCCAGCCGCTCTTTCGGGGCAACTTCCTGGATCCGTCGCTGGTGGATGAGATCAAGACCTCGGGCATGATCGTCGACGCCACCAGGCCTCTTGATCGTCCCTTTTCGCCGGTCTCCAAGTGCCCGGACGATGCCATGGAGCGGATCAAGCTGGAAGATTATATTCCCGGTGAGATATTGCAGCATATCCCGACCGACCGGACCACGTACTGGTGTTAATAAATTTTGGATTTTGGATTGTCGATTTTGGATTTGGGTTTTTGGTGTATGCGGGTTTCGTATTTAATCTAAAATCCAAAATCTAAAATCGAAAATTGAGAAAGAGGTAAGAACATGGGTCAAGCCGTAGAAATTAGTTGTCCGAAATGCAAAAAGGTCTTTGTCGCCAATCCCCACATGCTGGGGTCGGGCATGGATTTCCACTGCCCGTTCTGTGATCTCTATTTTCCCGAGAAAGATAGCCCCAAAATTCGAAAATAAATTATTGGTTACTAGTTGATTAGTTATTAGTCAAAATATTTTCCTACTGACTACTAATAACTAGTAACGAGTAACTAATAACCAGCTCGACATGAAGACAAAGCCCGATCTTAAAATTGCCGGCAGTTCCGCCCGGCGCCTGGACGGAATAGAAAAGGTGACCGGAAAAGCCGTCTATACCGGCGACATCGAGCTGCCCGGGATGGGCTGCGCCAAGATATTGAGGAGCCCTTTGCCTCACGCCAGGCTGGTCCGTATTGATGCCGGCAGGGCGGAAAAGCTGTCCGGGGTTTATGCCATCCTCACGCGCGACGATATCACCAGCCTCAACTATCAGTACGGCGCTACCTATAAAGATCAAGCAATCGTCGCCGTAGACAAAGTGAGATACTCGGGGGATCCCGTCGCCGCTGTACTGGCGGTGGACGAGGCCACTGCGGAAGAGGCTTTGGCCCTCATCGATGTCGAGTACGAAGATCTTCCCATGGTGACAAACATCGAGGAGGCGATCGCGCCGGGCGCGCCTCTGGTCCATGAGACCCAGTTCGCCAAAGTCCAGATGCGCGGCACCAGCTACGGCGCGCCGGAAAAATTCAAAGGGACAAACGTTTGCTACTATTTCGGCTACAGTCATGGGGATGTCGCGGAGGGATTCGGGAAATCGGACTATGTCTATGAAGATACTTTTCGCTTCCCCAAAGTCCAACACTACTCCCTGGAGCCCCATGTGACCGTGGCCGACTTCAAGGAAGGGCAGTTGACTGTTTGGACCGCGTGCCAGGACCCCTTTACCCTGCGCGATCATCTCGCGGGAATTTTCAATCTTCCCCAGAGCCGGGTTCGCGTCATTGTCCCTTACGTGGGCGGCGCCTACGGCGGCAAACTCTATGTTAAGGCGGAACCGATTGCCGCCGCCCTCTCGTGGAAATCCCGGCGTCCGGTGAAACTGGCCTTCAATGTCAGCGAGAGTTTCAAGACGATCACGCGTCATCCGGCGCGTGTCCGGATCAAGACCGGAGTGACCCGCGACGGGCGCATCGTTGCCAGAGAGTGTGAAGTCCACATGGACACAGGCGCTTATGCCGATGCCGGACCGAGAGTGACCCAGAAGGCGGGATATCGCGCTCTAGGTCCCTATCGCATTCCGTACGCGAAAGTTGATGCCTATGGTGTCTATACCAATACCGTTCCCGCCGGGGCGTTCCGGGGTTTTGGAGCGGTCCAGGTCACCTGGGCCTACGAATCTCAGATGGATTTGATCGCCGAGAGATTGGGCATGGATGCTTTGGAGATCCGCCTGAAGAATCTGCTCAAAAAGGGCGAGCTTTATACCCCCGGGGATACGCCCGTAGACTGCGACCTTAAGGAAGGTTTGCTCAAGGTAGCCGAGGCCATCGATTGGAAACGCAAGCCTTCCAGGCCATACACCGGCAAGGGACTCAGCTGCTGCATCAAAGATGCCGGAGGAACCTTCAAGATCGCCGGCGCTACGGTGAAGATGTCTTCGGATGGCAGCGTGGTGCTGCTGACCGGCACGGTAGAGGTCGGGCAGGGATCGCGTACGGCGTTAAGTCAGGTAGTGGCCGAGGAGCTGGCTTTGGAGCTGGATAAGATCTCAGTGGCCGAGCTCGATACGGATGTCACCCCGTACGATGTCTCCACCAGCGCGAGTAGTTCCATGACCGTCATGGGGCTTGCGGTTCAGAGGGCGGCCCAGGATCTGAAGAAGCAGCTTCTGCGCGCAGCCGCTAAGGCGATGGGCAAAAAGGCGGCTCAGTTGACACTTAAGAATGGCAAAGTCTATAGCCGGGGCGAAGGGGTCCCTTACGGCCAAGTAATTTCGGACCATTTCGGAAGCAAGGCGGGAGAAATCATCGGTAGAGGAATTTATCGGGACGTGAAGAGTAAAAAGGCTGTCCTGGGCTCGCCCACGACCTTTTGGGAAGTTGGCTGGGGTGGGGCAGAGGTCGAGGTGGATCCGGAGACAGGAGCTATTCAGATCCTTAAATATATCTCCGCTGCCGATGTCGGCAGGGCGATCAATCCGGTCCAGTGTGAGGGCCAGGACGAAGGGGCGGTCTTCTTTGCTTTCGGCCATACGCTGTTCGAGGAGATGGTTTACGAAGATGGTCAGCTGTTAAATCCCAACCTGATAGATTACCGGGTGCCTACCTTTTGTCACTTGCCCAAGGAGTTTTATTCCATTCTGATAGAGAACGGCAATGGCCCGGGACCTTTCGGCTCCAAAGGGATGGGTGAGGGAGGGCTCCTGCCGGTTGCTTCAGCCATCGCCAATGCCGTATCAAAGGCCGTGGGCGTCCGCATCTTCGATCTGCCCATCACTCCGGTGAAAGTCTGGCGCGCCTTGCGGGAAAAAAAGCTCTAACGGCTAATATAAGGCAAACCTTTAGGTTCTCTCCGTAGCTCTTTAAAAATACCAGCGCCTGAGCTATCTTGTCTGCCGCTACCTTCTGACGCCTTGTCGGTCACTAACCGGGCTTCTCGGGAGAAGCATCCGCGGTTCTCTGTCGGAGATAGGGACATGCCCCGAAACGATCAGGTAACTCGCCAGTGGTATTTGCTCCGCAAATTGGAGAGTTCAAGAGGCGCGGCGCTTCAAGAACTGGTCAGTTCCCTGCCCGACGACTTTCCCAAAAACTCCCGCACCATCCGAAGGGACCTTGAGGCCCTGGAGCGTGCTGGTTTTCCCCTCGTAACCGAGCACTCAGACGGACAAACCCGCTGGAAGCTCATGGAAGGCTTCCGCAACATCCCAGCCCTGGGCTTTTCGCCCACCGAGCTAATGTCCCTGATTTTTAGCCGCAATCTCCTAAAACCTTTGGCGGGTACCGAAATCCAGTCCTCGTTGGATTCGGCCTTGAATAAGGCGGCTGCCGCATTGCCGCCTCAGGGACATGACTATGTCCGGCAAATGGAGCGGATTCGTTCCATCGCGATTACCGACCATCCCTATCAGATGCCCTTGGGCTTCAATGTAGAAGAGTACGTGCAGGACGTGCTTATGGTCATGCGCGGCAGGCCCGTCGAGGTGGAGCTTTTGTTTAGTAAGTCCGCCGCAGCTTGGGCCAGGGACAAAGTGTGGCACCAAAGCCAACAGACCAACCTGTTAAAGGATGGACGGATGAAAATGACCATTCGGGCCGCCGATACCGATGAGCTAGTCGGCTGGATTTTGAGCTTTGGCAGCCAGGTCCGGGTCGTCCGGCCCGACGCGTTGAGGCGGAAGGTTAAAGAAGAGGCCGGGAAAATTTTTCGCTCGTGACTTTAAATGTCAAAGTTCCATTACAGTTTAGAGACCGATAAGAATGAGAACTCTTCAATACTTTGCTTCTAAACCGGAGACTG
>MGRY01000136.1 GCA_001799045.1 Deltaproteobacteria bacterium RIFCSPLOWO2_02_56_12
AGCGTACGTCGCTGATGGGCTGGCATTCTCTAGCGGCTTCTGCGCCGGCTTTTTCTGCCAGCTCTTCCGTCAGGATCTGCTTTTCGATAAGGGCCTCCGTCTTTCGCGCCCTCATGGGAGTAGGCGAGACCGCTCCGAGGGCGATCCGTACCGATTCACATCTACGCTCTTTCCCGCTTAGAACCAGGGCGACGGCCACACCGACATAAGCGAGGTCCATCATCTCGCGCGGGGAGAATTTGATGTATTCCCCAACGAGCCGGGGATGAGATGGCGGGATGAGGATTGCCGAAAGGATTTCCTCCGGGAGCATGACGGTTTGCCCCGGCCCGCGGAAGAAATCTTCCAGAGCAAGGACGCGCTCGCCGTTCGCGCCGGCGATTTTTACCTTGGCCTCAAGGACCAGGAGACTTGGCGCCACATCCGCCGAGGGAGTGGCGTTTGCCATGTTGCCGCCGATGGTGGCCCGGTTTCTGATCTGTATGGAGCCGATCTCAGCCGCGCTCTGGGCCAAAAAGGGGAGTCGCTTCCGGACCAAGGGCGAGGTTTCAATCTCGCGCATCGTGGTTAAAGCGCCGATAGTTAAACTTCCATCCGTTTCTTCGCGTATGCCTGAGAGGTTTGGTATCCTCTTGAGATCCACCACGTACTTCGGCACTAATCCTTTTTCCTTGATGGCGATGACGAGGTCCGTCCCTCCTGCGAGGAAACGTCCGCCGGGACCGTTCTCTTTTAGAATTGTGCCGGCTTCTTTGATCGAGGTCGGCTGGAAGATTTCCAGGGGTTCAGGACGCTTCATCTAAAGACTCCGAGGATCGAAAATTGAGGATAGAAGATAGCAATCTTCAATACGCGATTCTCCATCATCGATCCTCTATCCTCGTGCATCATTGTGGATTTGGTCGTACATGCTTGCCGACGGGTTTCCCCACGACTTCCCCATCGCGCATCTGGATATGGCCGCGCACGATAGTGCACACGGGCATTCCCTTTACCTTCCAACCATGCCACGGGCTGGGCTTATTCTTGCTGTGGAGTTTGTTGACGTCGATAACCCCTTCCTTATCCATGTCCACGATTGTCACGTCCCCGTCTGAGCCGACCCGGATGGCCCCCTTTTTAGGGTAGATCTGCCAGACCTTGGCGGGATTTTCCGACGTGACCCTGACGTACTGGTTCAAGGTCAAGCGTCCCTTGTTGACTTCGGTCAGGATCACCGGCACCGCTGTTTCCACGCCGCAGAAGCCGGAGATGCAGTCCCAGATGGCCGGCTTGGTCATCTTTCCATATAGGTCCGACCCTTTTTCCTCCAGGGTATGGGGGGAGTGATCTGTGGCGATCATATCGATATAGCCTTTGAGGAGACCGTCCCAGAGGACCTCCCCGTGGTCGCGGCTGCGCACCGGGGGATTCATCTTGAGGAGCGGTCCTACCTTTTCCATATCCTTAGGTTCCCGCAGGAGATAATGCGGTCCGGTTTCGGCGGTTACCCTTAAACCTCGCGCCTTGGCATCCCGCACCATCCAGGCGGCCTGCTTGGAGCTCGTATGGTACACATGGAGCTTGGTCTTGAATGTCTCGGCAAAAAACAGGGCATGGGCCACGGACTCCGCCTCGCAGATGTCCGGGCGGGAGGACTCCCAGTAGACCGGATCGTTCTTGCCTTCGGCCTTCAGTTTGTTGGTGTAATAGCTCATGATCTGGCGGTTTTCTGCGTGGATGCCGAGAGGCAGCTTCGATTGAGAGATAAAGCTGAAGGCCTCGAGGCACATCCCGTCGTCGGGGAAGGGGAGATTGCCAATGGTCTCTCCGAAGAAGATCTTGTAGCCGATGACGCCTGCCTCCGCCATGGGGAGGATCTGGTCGGTGTTGGTCTGAACCACCACCGCGAAAAAGGCATAATCGGTGAGAAATTTTCCCTCAGCGATTTTAATTTTCTCTCTCACCTTTTCCGCATCCGCCGTAGGAGGCACCACATTGGGCATGTCCATCACCATTGTGACTCCGCCGCACACCGCGGCGGTGGAGCCGGTCGTAAAGTCCTCTTTATGGCTTATTCCCGGCTCCCTGAAATGGACATGGCCGTCGATGATGCCGGGCAAGATATGCTTCCCTTTGGCGTCGATCTCTTCCTTGCCCCTGGGCAGGCTATCGTCGGTCCCAATGGCGACGAATTTTTCGTCCTTGATCGCGACACCGCCCCTAATGGTTTCCTCGGGTGTCACTACCCATCCGTTTTTAATAACTAGATCTGCGCTCATTTGTCCTCCTTAAGGTTTTTAAGAAAACGAAGGCCGGTGGTAGGTGTGGGGAGTTTCCCGCCGCCCCTTTGCCTCTTGCATTCTTGCTTTATTACGTATAAAACCCCGACTCAAAAGAAATATCCGATCATCTTCCCCTTGTCAAGAAACATGAATAAATCTTGCAGAGGGGGGAAAGGATTTAACGACCGGCCAACAAGATTTTCCGAGAGGCTTATAGAAAAGAAAATTTTATTCAGGAGGAATCAATGGCACAATCAAAATTACAGGCAGTCGGGCTCCGGATGGAGTACTACCAGCCCAGAACCGGCGGCAGGCTCTTGGCCCTCGACAACGTCAACCTCGCTGTAGAGGAGGGCGAGTTTGTTACCATCGTCGGTCCGAGCGGCTGCGGCAAGACCACCTTTATCAATATTGCGGATGGATTGCTCAAGCAGACCGGGGGCAAAATTCTGCTCGACGGGAAGGAGGTCACAGGGCCGGGGATGGACAGGGCGATGGTGTTTCAGGACCCGTGTCTTATGCCCTGGCGGACGGTGTTGAAGAACGTTCTATTTGGACTGGAATGCCGGGGACTAGACGGTCGAGCGGAGAAGGAAAGGGCGCTCAAATTCATCAAACTGGTGGGGCTCTCCGGATTCGAAGACCATTATCCGCATGAGTTGTCCGGTGGTATGCAGCAGAGATGTAACCTGGCCAGGGCGCTCACCGTGGACCCGCAGATCCTGATTATGGATGAGCCGTTTGCCTCGCTCGATGCCCAGACCAGGGAAATCATGCAGCTGGAGCTGCTCCGGATCTGGACCGAGGCCAAAAAAACGGTTATCTTCATCACGCACCAGATCAACGAGGCGATCTATCTGGCCGACCGCGTTATTATCTTTGGCTCACGGCCTGGAAGAGTCAAAGAGGTTTTGAAAATAGACATCCCCAGACCCCGACCCCTGGCGGTGAAACGGGACAAGAAATTTCTGGACTACGAAGATTCCCTGTGGAACCAGATTGAAGAGGAGGTCCGCAAGTCTATGGTCGCGGATCAGGTGACCTATAATATCGATGCCTAGCGAACAGGCCCCGGAGAAAAGATGGCGGGCAGGTTCTTCAATTCCGAGACCCTGATTCTTTTCGGGTGCTCTCTCCTGGTTTTTTATCTCGCGGGAGTCCCTCTGATCATGCTCCTCTACGGGAGCATTCGCAGCGCTCCCATAGGGGAGCCGGGGGCCACCTATACCATTCAAAACTACGTCAAGGCCTACTTCGATCGGGAGTTTTATCTCCTCTTCTGGAACTCCATTAAATATGCCATAGGCACCTGCCTCGTCAGTTTTCTTATTGGCACCTATCTGGCCTGGATCAGCGAGCGGACCAATACCCCTTTGAAGAAGCTCTTTGTGGTGATGGCGCTTATTCCATTCATCATTCCCGGTATCCTCAGCACGATCGCTTGGATTCTTCTGCTCAGCCCCAAGATCGGGCTGATCAATTTGGCGGTTAAGGGGCTTCTGGGTTTGGAGACGGCCCCCTTTAATGTCTACTCCATGGGGGGGATGATATGGGCTGAGGCGATTCACCTCTATCCGCTGGTCTTTTTGCTGATGTCGGCGGCCTTCCGTAACATGGATACCTCCCTGGAAGAGGCCTCCCTAAGCGCGGGGTCCAGCACCTTTACGACCTTCAGGCGCATCACGCTCCCGCTCATGCGCCCGGCGATGGTCAGCGCTCTCCTCATCATGTTTATCAGGGGAATCGAGGCCTTTGAGGTCCCGGCCTTAATAGGCGTTCCAGCGAGGATTTCGGTTTTTACCACCAAAATCTTTCTTGCCATCCATCAGTTCCCCTCTGATTTCGGGCTTGCCGGCTCTTATGCCGTCACGCTCTTGATCATCAGCACGGTAGGCGTTCTTATCTACGGAAGGATTACCAGGCGGGAAGAGCGCTATGCGACGGTCACAGGCAAAGGTTACCGCCCGAGGGTTATTGATCTGGGACCATGGAAGTATGTTACCTGCGCCAGCGCCTTTTTTATCTTCTTCCTGGCCGTGCTCCTACCTGTGTTTGTGCTTCTCTGGTCCTCTTTTATCCCTTATTACGGGGTTCCCTCGCGCGAGCTTATGGCTAAGATGACCCTCGCCAATTATAAGTATATTCTGAACTACCCATTGGCCTTGACTGCCTTTAAGAACAGCTTTTATCTCTCAGTGGGTTCAGCCACACTGGTCATGCTCCTGACCTCGGTGATTGCCTGGATCACAGTAAAAAGTAAGCTTCCGGGCAGGGCGTTTCTCGATAATATGACCTTTATCCCTATTGCCATGCCGGGGATTGTGTTGGGCGTAAGCCTGATATGGGTTTACCTGACCTTGCCGATCCCGATCTATGGGACGATCTGGGTCTTGTTGCTTGCTTATATCACGAAGTTCATGCCTTATGGCATTCGCGCCGCCTCGGCCTCAATGATTCAGATCAATAAGGAACTTGAGGAGGCCTCTCTGGCAAGTGGCGGTACTTGGTTTCAAACCTTCAGGAAGGTTCTTCTACCCCTGCTTATGCCTGGGTTTGTGGCTGGCTGGATCTACGTAAGCATCATCGCATTAAGAGAGCTTTCCACCTCAATTTTGCTCTACTCCTATAACAGCACCGTTCTTTCCATTATGGCCTTTGACCTGTGGGAAGGAGGTCAATATACTTATGTGTGTGCCCTCGGAGTCTTGATGGTGCTTTTGTTAGTTACTATGGCTTTTGGCGCACGGAAACTTGGGGCTAAGATAGGGATCGCGGATTAAAAGGGGACGAGGATCGAGAATGGAGGATCGAGGATCGATCGTCTAGCCTCTATCCTCTATCTTCTTCCAAAAAGGGAGGCGTGATGGCAGAAAAGAAATTCATGGTAACAATTGAGTCCCTGGAGAAGTACTTCGGGGAGGAAAAAGATAGGGTG
>MGRY01000137.1:0-8419 GCA_001799045.1 Deltaproteobacteria bacterium RIFCSPLOWO2_02_56_12
GCCGCAGGATCAGTCTCTCCCATCTGAGCCGCGTAAAGAGCCTGTCCGATATCGGAGCGGACCTGTTTCGGGAAAGCCTTGAGCTCATGTCTCGCTGATCCGATCCATACGATCGGCCTTGGCTCGTTCGCCATTATATCAATATACTTATTCCCGTATAACTTGTCAAAACCCGGTGGGGATTAAATGGGATGGGCTACTTGTCAACTTCAAGCCTTTGCCATGAAAAGGGGTCAAGTCCGCTCTTAGCTCTTTCGTAGCTTCCCTTCAATCCTACGCGCCCTAATGGCTATCCGCCTTCTCCGCCTTTTCCTTCCCCCGCTTATCTCTCCACTTGCTCTGTGGAGACGCACCCTGACTGAAGCATTACCCTTACTGCCCCCTGGCGGCGACCGGGCTTCTTGAACCACGGATTGGCTTCGTCGCTACGGACGACTCCAATCCTTATTTGTTAGACGCGTGGCCGGTTCTGGGCTATGCTGCCGCATGATCAGCGTCCCTTCGAGACCGCTTTTTCCCTAAAAGCTTCAAACAGAGAGAACGTATTGTCTCCAGTTCACGGTAAAACTCGCGCCGTGCCTCGTCTGGTGGCAAACAATCAAAAAGATCAGGTAACTGCACCCCGCGACTCATAATCGCCTGAGCTTCCTTGTTCCGGAAATGTTTTTGGACATAGAGACAGTTTTCTGTATGGTAGAAGCGTTCGATCGCTTCAGTGGGAGTTAAGACTCCGCTTGCCATAGATTGCGCAAGGCCCAGATTCACAAGCGCAAAGAGTTCCAGCCGCTGGGTTAGATTCCCGCTTACCTCTGAAAGGACTACACGGAAAGGTTGGGTTTGTCTCATAGAGTCACCGTCCTGGGAAAGAATTTGACACCCGCAACGCTACCGGATTCGTGTTCGAAGTAGTGAACCTCACCGAGATTTCCCTGCTTGATGACCTTTTTCCACCTTCCGGCTCGCAGACGCCGCAACTCCCGGAGTACGGCACGGTTTCGTACCGGGTACTTAAGCGTACCCCTCCGGCTTGGCGTCCAGCCCCGCGGTACAGAACCAGCCGCGTAGATATCCGGGTAAAGGTTGAGCGGCATGCATGTTTCTGAGAGAAGCGATTCAAGGCGTCACACCCAATGACAGCCAAAGTGGAGCGGGTTCCTGACCCTCCATTGCCTACGTCTCCCAGAGCCCCCCCTATGGTTGCAATTGAGCCGAGTTTACCCCTTTGCTCTGAGAATTGACAGAGCGGGGCAAGTGTGCGGGACCGCCAGCGGGGCAGGGTGGTTGTAACGGAGGGAGGGAAAAAGGGGACATTGTACTTTTCGGATGTTCAGTCGAATTTAAAGGGATTTCCGATGACAGTTTACTACAATTCGGGGATAGAATAGAAGCAGACGAGGGTCATTGCTTGACTTTGCGCATTGCTATGGTCTTTTGTTCTCGTTCATTAGCCGGAAGCGGGATAAGTCATCATTGGACAGGCCTGCCTGTGCGATCACGCAGACAGGCAAGCAGTGGCAAGGGGATTCAAAGACTTTGAGTGGATTAGAAAAGACCCTGACCTCGAATCCATCCGTGGCGACCGACGATTCAAGCACTTCACTGGCAGCTATACGAAAGTTGGGTTCATAGCGGAAGGAAAACGATCTTTCCCCCCCACTCTTCTGCTGAGGTGGTCTCACCGATGAGCACCAAGTCATCAATTGTCTCCCCTAATGGATCACCCTGACGGACCAGGATGAGACCAGCCATCGGCAATGCCGTCTTTACTCTCTCTTCCGCATGAGCCCGCATGGTTCTATGATCATGCGAAACTACTACCCGGCCTTCGGCTGCTGCCCATTCCAGAACCACAGAGTCTGAGGCATCAGACAAACCTGTTTCCTGTACAGTTATAGTATCGAGGGCGGATGTCCGCCGACGAACTCCACGCACAATCCGCCCGTTGAAGTCTTCGTCGAAAAGGTATCTGACCGGGCTCACGCAGATGCCGGCGATTGGCGGCCGGCAATAAGACGCTGCCGGAGGTCCTTAAGGAAGTCTCTGTGGCGAGTTTTCAGTTCCCGTCGGAGGTTTTCGGAGGCTCGCCGCTCTTCTTGAAGATAATCGTCCACCTGCTCCCTGTTGTGCAGGTAGAAGGCTATGGTCGCGTAGACCTGGGCAAGAGATAGAGCGGAGAAGTCCTGGCAAATCTCTTCCGGAGTTGCACCTTCCAGGAAGGCGTAGATCACGCTATCAAGAGATATTCGGGTGCCGGCAATACGCAAGCTTCCCTGCGGGGTGCGGACCAGAAAATCTGCAAGATCGATATTAGAACCCATGCGAAATATACTAATTTAACCGTCTCTAAAGAGCAACCCCAGGCCAGGGCGCTATAGTCCCTCGCGGTATTGCCGCTGAGGAAGCCATCGAGGGAGACGGTTTAACTTACTCGCCCCGGGAGGCGGAGCGGTAGGTGATGGCAAAATAGGTGGTGAGGAAGAAGTCCTTGATCAGGCTGGCGGTGAGTTTCCCAAGGTCGATGTTCCATATCCTCATACCCTTCACCTGTTCCAGCGTGTTGTCCCAGAACCTTTGGAGCGGCTCACGAGAGTAGAGGGCGCGGTTGCTTAAGGCGTCGAATTTGGCGTGCAGCAGCCGGTATTTTGACGGCAGGCTATGGCGCAGGCGCGAATAGGCCTCCTGCCATTCCTGTATCCTGTCTCCTAGAGACATACTCCTGTGGATGCGGACCATCTCGTCAAGCCATCCGCGGGCGGCCTCTCCCTCCCGGGTGAGATGGAGCCGAAGCTCCTGCAGCCTCGACTGGAGGCTTTCCCATTGCCTCAGAAAGGCGTTCAGATCCTTTCGGCTGAAAATTATTTTTGAGGACAGCTCTTCAAAGGGGTCCAATAGGGCCTTGGCCTTGGCGGGCAGTGTGGACTTGGCATCGCTGTAGGCCTTTTGCCATTCGGCAATTTTTAGGGCCTGCCAGATCTCTCCCTGAATTCTCTGCGCATCCTCGAGCCATTTTTCTTCTTTTTCGCTCTTTTTCCGCGTCTGCAGCCACACCTCTTCCATTTCTTTAAGGAACTTGGCCCAGGAGATGAGGAGAGCGGTGACTTCCCTGGCCCGCTTCCAGAGATGGACCGGCAGGGAATCGATAGCAAAACCTGGCCTCCGGGATAGACGCTCCTTCAGCCGGAAGAAGCCGGCGATCATTGGGTGTTCCTTCTCGATAAGCGCGGCGTTTTTATACCAGAAAAAGCAAGACACAAGATTCCAATAAACCTTAGGGTTATGGTTCCACCGCGATAGGATCTTGATCATGTTTTCTTTGCTATAGAAGGCCTTCCAGGTATCCTCATAGGCTTCGGTCCATTCCTCCGCGCTCATGTTGGGATGCTTGACGGTCGCATGGAAGGAGTCGCGCTTGTTGAAATCCGGGTCCATCCATTCGCCGCGCTTTTTCATCTCGCGGTGATCATGAGATCCGGGAAGCGGAGTCAACATGAAAAAAGATGACTGGTCCGGTTGGATGACATCCATGAGGTAGCGGATGTCGCGCGGCACCTGTTCCTTGGTGTCAAAGGGGAGGCCGATAATATATCCGGTGTGGACGACGATTCCCGCGTCGTGCCACTCCTCGATAATCTTTTGATACTCCTCGACTTTATTTTGCCCCTTTCCTTCGGCCTTGAGATTCTGGGGATTGACGCTCTCCATTCCGATAAAGACCTGGGTGCAGCCCGCTTCCGCTGCCAGGCGCACGAAATCCTTCGGTTTGCGGGCCAAGTCCACCTGCATCATGAAAGAGATCTTGATCCCCTCTTTCCTTAGCTTGATGATTTCTTCGAAGGTCTCGCGCCAGAGTTTCTTGCGGGCAAAATTGTCGTCCGTGAAGAAGTAAAAGGTGACTCCGTGCTCGCGGTAATTCCCGCGCAGCATCTCAGCGATACTCTCGGGGCTGCGCTCGCGCATTTTGCGGCCCTGGACGTTGATGATGGTGCAAAAGGAGCACGCAAAAGGACAGCCGCGGGAGGTGTCCGCGGTCCCAAACGAGGGTTTGGCAAAATGCCGCATCGTCTTGGGACTGATCCGGGGGAGCGGCGCGCTGCCGATATCCACGAGGCTCTGGAGATCCTGGGCGAACGAATATATGGGTTTCAATCGGCCGTGGAGCGCGTCCGCCAGGATCTCCGCCCAGTTCTCCTCGACTTCGCCGGATACGATCGAGATGGACTCCTGCACCAGCGCCTGGATATCAGGTTCCTGCTCGCCCAGCATGTTGATGGTCCCGCTCGTGTGGAATCCGCCCATGATGACGTCGATCCCGGCGGCTCGGAACTGCCGGCCCAGATCAAAGGCCCTCGGGAACTGATTGGTTTGGACCCCCACCAGACCCACGATAAGCTTGGTGGAGGGGCGCTGGCTCCAGCGAATGATATTTTTTACCGGGATCTTCTCTGTGGTTTCGTCAAAAGTCACGATCTCTATTCTGAGGTCGCCAAAGACGCGACTTCTTTTGACTTCCTCGGTGAGACCATTCAGCACGCTCAGCGTGTTGCTCGGCAGCACGCCTTTCCAGAATCGAATTACGTAGCCGTCGTCGTCGTACTTGGAGGGTTTGATCAGGACGATGCGAAATCTCTTAAACGGGAGCCTTGGCGTCGGTCCAGCCGTCGCCTGTTGCCCACTTGTAAGTTGGCCTAACATAATAGATAATTAAATAGATTTTACAGGAATCGGGCGCACATTAACAGCCCCCCCCTTTGATGTCAAGGTTTTTTTGGCGATTTTGCCTGGTCTGAGCTGGCAGTCTGGATGATCCAACTCTTTCGTGTTTCTAAGATCTACCCTCCCAATTATCCTGCCCTTACGGATATCCATCTTCATGTCGAAAAGGGCGAGTTCGTTTTTCTAAGCGGTGCCAGCGGCGCCGGCAAGACCACTCTCCTGAAGCTCCTTTTTCGCGAAGAGGAGGTCACTGAGGGTCAAATCATCGTCAATGGTCGAAACGTCACGCGTCTTGATGGCGGCGGAGTTGCAGGAATGCGTCAAGAGATCGGCCTTGTTTTTCAAGAGTTTAAGCTCCTTCCCACGATGTCGGCGCTGGAGAATGTGGCCCTGGCCGCAGAGGTGGTGGGGATGTCACGACGGGAAAGCAGGCGCAGGGCCTTTCATCTGCTGCGCGAGCTCGGACTCAAGGATAAGCATGATGCCAGGCCGCTGACGCTGTCCGGAGGGGAACAACAGCGGGTGGCCATCGCGCGGGCCCTGGTCAATGACCCGATCCTGGTCCTCGCTGACGAGCCCACAGGCAACCTGGATGGGGATATGGCGGAGGAGACAATGAAGCTCTTCCTGAAGATTCACGAGAAGGGGACCACGATCATGATTGCCACCCATGATGCGGGACTGCTCAAACGGTTCCAGCATAGAGCGGTCCTGCTACAGCGGGGTCGTTTGATGGGCGACTCAAAGCCGGCAAAGGACGAGGTTGTCCCGTGACCCCTCGACAAGCTCAGGGTCATGGTGAGTAAGGTCGAACCATGAAATTCGCCCATCTCTCTTTTGTTTTCCGCCGGGTTTTCCAAAGCCTGCGGGATCTGGTCTGGACCCATGTCTTGACCTCGGGGACTATGGCGATGACCTTGTTTATCTTCGGCGGTTTTCTTCTAATTCAAGAAAACCTCCACGGTTTGCTGAGAGGCTGGGGGAGCCAAATCCAGATATTTGCTTATTTAGAGAACAGCTTGGCGCAGGCGGATCTCCAATCGCTTCTCGGACAAATCCGTTCTTATCCGGAAGTGGAAAGTGTCCGCTTTGTCGCAAGGGAGGAGGCATGGGAGAATTTCAAGAAAACTCTCGGCGCCCAGTCCGGCGTGCTGGAAGGTCTGCCGCCTGACGTCCTGCCGTCCTCCCTGGAGATTGCCCTCAAGCGGGATTACCGCCAACGCGCCGCCGTAGCCGATATGGCCCAGAGGCTTCGCGGAGTCAAGGGAATCAGCGAGGTCGAATATCCGGAGGAGTGGATCGAGAAATTAAGCCTGTTGGTGCTCGGGGTACAATGGGCCAAATGGATCTTCGGCGGGTTCCTTTTCATCGCCACGCTTATGATCGTTGGCAGCACGGTGAAATTGGCGATCCTCGCCCGCAAGGACGAGATTGAGATTATGCAGTTGGTTGGCGCCACTGCGGGGCTCATCAGAGCGCCGTTCGTGATTGAGGGGATGATCCAGGGCATCGTCGGGGCCTGCCTGTCGCTCTTTTTTCTTTGGCTGTGCTATTTCTTTTTGACTACGCATTTTCCTTCCTCTCTGGGGATTTTCCCTTCCCGGGAGCAGCTGCAGTTCCTCGATATCGGTGAGATCTCTCTGCTAATCTCCCTCGGTTGGATCCTGGGGGCCGGTGGGAGTTTGTTCTCGCTTCGAAGGTTTCTCAAGACATGGTGAGGATCTTGCGCCGGCAAAAAGCGAGTTTGGTGTTTTTCCTTTTTTCTCTCAGCGTCCCGCTGGCGCACGCGGCTGGGACGGAGAAGGACCTGGAGGGGATTAAAAAGAAGATATCCAAAGAAAAGCAGGAGATCACCAAAGTGCAGAAAAAGGAGGGCTCGGTCCTTCAGAGTTTGGAAAAAATTGACGGGGCGTTGGAAAGAAAAAATGTCGAGCTAAAGAAGGTCAACTCGAGGTTCGAGGCTATTTTGGTGGAACTCCAGAAAAAGGAGCAGGAGCTTGAAAAAGTCGGCTCGTCCCTCAGGGGGAGGAGGGATCTGCTGAAAAGGAGGGCGCGGGCCCTTTACAAATGGCGGAGAGGGGGGAGCCCCTTCATTCTTCTCAATGGCAGCTCATCCGTGACGGAGCTGATGCAGCGTAAACGCTATCTCGAGTTGACGCTGGCTTACGACCACAATCTCGTGACCTATCTGCGCGGGGAATCGGTCCGCCAGGAGGCCCTGCAGAGAGAACTGGCGAAGAAAAGGGAGGATGTGGATGAACAGAGAAGGGCCCTGGTCGGTATCAAGGAATCGATCCGAGTGGAGAGAGAGAAGAAAAAAGAACTGCTTTCAAGTCTGCGCCGCGAAAAGGATATGCACGTGCGCGCCCTTAAGGAGCTGGAGCAGGCGGCGCTTAGATTGCAGAAGATGATGGATGAAATCAGCAGGAAATCCGTGGTGCAGCCTGTGCCCGCAGGGGTTGGTTTTGAGGCGATGAAGGGCAGGCTGGAGCTTCCGGTCCGGGGAGAGGTGATGGGGGGATTCGGTAAAACGAGACATCCGGAGGTCTCTGCCGAGCTTTTTCGCAAAGGGATCGATATTGAGGCCCCTATCGGGGAAGAGATCAAAGCTGTGGAAGCGGGTAAGGTGGTCTTTGCCGATCGCTTCTCAGGCTACGGCAAGATGATGATTATCGATCACGGCCAAAGGTATTATACGATTTATGCCCATCTCTCGGATCTCATGAAAAAGACCGGGGAGCCTGTCCAAAAAGGTGAGCCCATTGCCTTAGTCGGGGATAGCGACTCACTTGCCGGGGCGCGGCTTTACTTTGAGATTCGCAAGGACGGCAAGCCTATAGACCCTCTGCTCTGGTTCAGAAAGCGATAGATATCTTGGTGGATTTGATATAGAGTAAAATTTAGTTATCACAATCATTATTTCAGGAGATTTCCTATGCGGTTAATAAACAGCCATCGGCCCTTTGTCATTTTGTTACTCTTCTGCCTTGGCCTCGGCCTTTTCTTCAGTGGTCAGGCGAAGGTAGCGGCTGTCCCCAGGGAAGATTACGAAAGTCTGGAGACCTTCACCAATATCCTGGCGATAGTCAGGAAAAATTACGTTGACGAGGTCAATACCAAGGAATTAATGACGGGGGCTATCAACGGAATGCTCAATTCCATGGACCCCCATAGTGGTTACCTGACCCCGGAGCTCTATAAGGAGCTGCAAATGGATACCCAGGGGAGGTTCGGAGGCTTGGGTATCGAGATCACGATCCGGAACGGCATGCTTACGGTGGTCTCGCCAATCGAGGACACGCCCGCTTTCCGGGCCGGTATCAAGGCGGGAGACCAGATTTTTAAGATTGATGATGAGTTTACCAAGGATATGAATCTCATGCAGGCCGTGAAGAAGATGAGAGGTCTTAAGGGGTCCAAGCTGAACCTCTCTATTAAAAGGGAAGGGGTTCCTGATCTTCTGAACTTTTCTATTGTCCGAGACACGATACGTGTCCAGAGCGTCCGTAGCCGCGTGCTCGAGGAAGGCTACGCCTATATCCGCCTTGCCCAATTCCAAGAGCGTAGTGACCGAGACCTGCAGAAGGCCCTCGAGAAGCTGAGCTCGGAGAAGGGGGGAGTCAAGGGACTGGTGTTGGACCTGCGCAACAATCCTGGAGGGCTGCTGACGCAGGCCGTCAGGGTTGCCGACCTTTTTCTCGATTCC
>MGRY01000137.1:8454-15708 GCA_001799045.1 Deltaproteobacteria bacterium RIFCSPLOWO2_02_56_12
CCAGAAGCAGAAGTATTTTGCCCGGAAGGAGGGTTCTTGGACCGAATTCCCGATAGTCGTGCTGGTCAACGGGGGAAGCGCCAGCGCCTCCGAAATCGTTGCCGGCGCTTTGCAGGACCATAAACGCGCTGTGATCCTGGGAACCAAGACCTTCGGCAAAGGCTCTGTCCAGACCATTCTTCCCTTAGACGACAATTCCGCCCTTCGGCTGACCACGGCCCGTTATTTTACTCCCAAGGGCCGCTCCATCCAGGCTACCGGGATTGTTCCCGATATCGTTCTTGAAAATGTGCCCGTGCAGGAGGCCAGGGCGGAGGAGAAAAAACGGTTGGGCTTGAGGGAAGAGAACCTTCCCGGCCACCTGCAGAACCAGCAAGAGCAAAAAGAAAAAGAGAAGCAGGCGCAGCAGGAGAAAGAAGAGAGCGTCGAAAATGATGGTCAGCTCAAACGCGCCCTGGAGTTATTGAAGGGCTGGGATGTCTTTAAACAGTTGGTCCAGAAGAAGATTGGGTAAAAGAACCGGGCAATGAAAAAGCTAAAATGCAAATTGTAAAATGCAAAATGAGGACGTAGAGAACCCATCTGACTTTTTCACTTTGCATTTTTCATTTTGCAATCCCATTAGCCCTCCTCCTGGAGGGCTAATCGTTTTGTGCGCTTAGGAGGAGGGAGATGAGAGAGATAAGCCCGGCAACGGGTCTGCCGTTGTTCTCGGAAAACCCGCCAGCTTTCCTCACCGTCAGCGAACTGAACCAGATCGTAAAAGCGACATTGGAGAAAGAACTGGACGCGTTTTGGGTGGTCGGGGAGATATCCAATTTTCGTGTCCCGCCTTCCGGCCATCTCTATTTCACCCTGAAGGACGACAAGAGTCAGATCGCCGCCGTCATGTTCCGGCGCCAGGGAATGAGTCTATCTTTTCAGCCCGAAAACGGGATGGAGGTGTTCTGTTTTGGCCGGGTGAGCGTCTATCCGGTGCGCGGTGACCTGCAGCTCTATGTGGAAAAGGTGGAGCCGAAAGGGCAAGGCGCGCTCTATCTGGCCTTTGAGCAGTTGAAAAAGAAGCTCGCGGAAGAGGGGCTGTTTGCTGCGGAGAGGAAAAGAGCGTTGCCCTTCTTGCCCGCGTCCATCGGCATCGTCACTTCTCTGCAAGGGGCGGCGCTCCGGGACATCCTGCGTATCTTGGGGGACCGCTATCCAAAGCGGCGGGTGGTCATCCGCCCGGTCAAGGTTCAGGGGGAGGGGGCGGCGGTGGAGATCGCCGAGGGGATCACGGAACTTGGCCACTCGGGGAAGGTCGAGGTCATGATCGTCGGGCGCGGGGGAGGCTCGTTAGAGGATCTTTGGGCCTTCAACGAAGAGGTGGTGGCGCGGGCAATTTTTGCTGCGCCTGTTCCGGTCATCTCTGCCGTAGGTCATGAGATAGATTTTACTATTGCCGATTTTGTTGCCGACCATCGCGCCCCGACTCCGACCGCGGCGGCAGAGATGGTTGTCCCGCGAAAGGCAGATCTCATGGAACGAGTCGAAGACCTGGAGGCTCGTATGCTGAGAGAGATCCAAGGGAGGATCGAGCGTGAAAGAGAGGCCTGGACCGGACTCGTCCGGAGGCTGGCCGACCCGCGCCGGCGATTACAGGAGAATCAAATGCTTCTGGATGATCTTTCCCTCAGCCTGTGGCGCCGTTTTCAGGATCGCCTCGGCCGCTTGAGGGAGCGGTTAACCCACGATGCCGGACGGTTATCCGGCTTAAGCCCCCTGGCGGTGCTGGAGCGAGGCTACAGCATCGCGCACAAAATGCCCGAGGCGTTGATCGTCAAAGACAGCGACTCTCTCAAGATCGGAGATCTCCTCAGGGTCACCTTCGCGCGGGGAAAATCTCTCTGTCGAGTCGAACAAAAAGAATGAGAAAAGAATGAAGATAGCGGGACTCGTGGGCCTCTCTCTTTGTTTCCTGGCCCGGTCAGTTTTTGCCGGCGAAGTCTCCTGGAATATCTGGCTTCAATCCCCGGAAGTCTCTCAGGGAGGAGTCGCAGAGATCAGGGCCTCGGGAGAGGATATCGAGGTGGTGAAAGGGTTTTTTCGAAATCAGGAGATAACCTTTTCCGCAGGGCAGGGTTCCTATGATGCTATTTTAGGGGTGGATCTTGAGGAAAAGGCCGGACCAGTGAGGATTGCCATCCAGGGCTGGAATAAAGGTGGAGAGAAAAGGGAAAAATCTGTAATCCTTCGCGTGAGAGAAAAACTATTTCCTCGGGAGAAGATAACCGTTCCCGAGGCTTTTGACCGCCTGGATGAGGCTACCAAGAAGAGGATAGAGGGAGAGCAGGAGCAGATCAATCAGCTATGGGCAATCTCTAGTCCGAGACGTTTGTGGGAAGGGCGCTTTGTCGCGCCGGTTTCCGGTGGGATCACATCACCCTTCGGCCTGCGCAGGGTCGTCAACGGATCGCCGCGCTCCCCTCACGGAGGGGTCGATCTGAAGGCCGCATCGGGCACGGAAATTCTTGCTGCCAATCACGGGCGGGTGGTTCTTCGGGAGGAGTTTTTTTTCAGCGGCAAGAGTCTTGTCCTGGATCATGGAGGCGGACTCTATACGATGTACTTCCACCTTGCCGATTTTCGTGTCGAAAAGGATTCTCAGGTCCGCAAAGGGGATCTGATCGGCTGGGCCGGAAAAACCGGGAGGGTAACGGGTCCCCATCTCCATTGGGGCGTGCGCTTGAATGGAGCCAGGGTGGATCCGTTTGAATTGTTAGAGGCAACAGGCGATAGGCAAGGAGCAGTAGGCAGAAAGCAGTAGGCAGTAGGCAAAGAGCATGGTAAAAAAGGATCAGGGGAAAAAGAAATTTGAGGAGGCGCTGGAGGAGCTGGAAAAGGTGGTGGAACAGCTGGAATCCGGGGAGCTCTCGCTCGAAGATGCTTTGGCCGCGTTCGAAGCGGGGGTCAGGTTGGTAAAATACTGCAATCAAAAATTGACCGAGGTCGAAAGAAGAATAGAGTTATTGGTGAAGGATAAGGAAGGTAAGCTCCAGCTCAAGGCTCTCACCGATGTCGGCGACGAAGAACCGGAAGCAGAGGAGCCGTAGAAAGTGCCAGCCCTCGATTTCCACGATTATCTAAAAGCGCGCAGGTCTCTGATCGATCACGCCCTGGAGCGTTATCTGAGGGGATCGAAAAAACAGCCCCAGACGCTCTATCGGGCGATGCATTACGGCGTTTTTTCCGGAGGCAAAAGGCTCCGGCCGATCCTGACCCTGGCTGCCGGCGAGATCTTTGGCGGGAAGCATAAATACCTGCTCCCGTTCGCCTGTGCCCTGGAACTCATCCATACCTATTCCATCATTCACGACGATCTGCCCGCCCTGGACAACGATGATCTCAGGAGGGGAGAGTTGGCCAGCCATAAGATTTTCGGCGAAGGGATTGCGCTGCTGGCCGGCGACGCGCTTTTGACCGAGGCCTTCCACCTGATGTCACGCCCGCAGGTAGCGCAGGCATTGAAGCCAAAGCTGGTCCTGGAGGTGCTCCACGAGATCGCCCATGCCGCGGGTGTCGGCGGGCTGGTCGGCGGCCAGGCCGTCGACCTTGAGGCCGAAGGGAGAGAGGTGGATGTGGCGACGGTTGAATATATCCATGTGCGTAAGACCGGAGCTTTGATTCTGACGGCTGCCCGGGTTGGCGCCAGAATCGGCGGGGCAACCCCAAAAGAGCTTCGCAAGATCAGCCGCTACGGAGAATTTCTCGGCCTGGCCTTTCAAATAGCGGACGACATCCTGGATGCCAAGGGTCATAACGGAAGCAGAGTGGGTAGCGGGGGGGCCGGGGATAAGGAGAAGAAGAAAGCCACCTATCCTTCCATAGTGGGCGTAGCTGCATCCAAGTCCCGAGCACAGGAGCTTCTCCAGCATTGCTTGAAGGAGATCGAGCTTTTTGGTAAAGATGCAGACCCACTGAGAGGAATCGCCCGCTACGTTGTGGAGCAAGTACAATAGAATAGCATTCAGCGTTCAGCCTTCAGTAAGAGCTGATGGCTGATAGATAAAAACTAAGATATGGCAAGGCTTCTCGACGGCATCAACGATCCTTCAGACCTTCGCAAGTTAAGTCTTGGGGAACTCTCTATCCTGGCCAAGGAGGTGCGCGAAGAAGTTCTCTCGGTTGTCTCGGAGGTGGGCGGGCACTTGGCTTCGACCCTTGGGGCGGTCGAGTTAACGCTGGCCCTGCATTACGTTTTCGATACCCCCAAGGACCGGATCATCTGGGATACCGGGCACCAGGCCTACGCCCACAAGCTTATTTGCGGCAGGCGCGACAAATTCCCGACCATCCGGCAGCTCGGAGGGCTCAGCGGTTTTTTGAGTCGGGAAGAGAGCAAATATGATGTCTTCGGCGCCGGACATGCGGGGACGTCGGTCTCGGCAGCCCTCGGTATGGTGGTGGCCAAGGCCTTGCAAGGATCGGAGCACAAAGTGGTGGCCGTCATCTCCGATGGTTGCTTGAGCGCCGGCCTTACCCTTGAAGGGCTGAACCAAACCGGCCACCTGGACAAAGATTTGATCGTTATCCTCAACGACAATGAGCACTTCATCGATCGGCGGGTGGGGGCTCTCTCTTCTTTTTTGAGCGAGCAACTGACGACCGGTTTTGCCGTCAAGATGCAAAGAGGTCTCCGCGACTTCTTGCGCGCCCTTCCCCGGGTAGGGGAGGGTCTCTACCATCTCGGTCGCAGGGTCAAAGAATCCTTTATCGGCTTTGTCACTCCCGGGCTGCTCTTCGAAGGCCTCGGCTTTCAGTATGTGGGTCCGGTAGATGGTCATAATCTCGAAAAGCTCGTCCACACGCTGCGCAACGTGAAGAATATCGAGCGGCCGACGCTGGTGCATGTCCTGACCAGGAAGGGGAAAGGATACGAATGGGCCGAGAAAAACCCGGTCGCTTATCATAGTGTGGCGCCGTTTCATGTCCTTACCGGCAAACCCAAAAAAGAGCAGCAAGGTATCCCCAGCTTTACAGACGTCTTTGCCTCCACTCTGATCCGGTTGGCCAAGGAAAACCCTAAGGTGATCGGGATCACGGCGGCCATGGGCAGCGGCACCGGGATCGATAAGCTGTCGAGAGAGATCCCCGGCAGGTCGTACGACGTGGGGATTGCTGAGCAGCATGCCGTAACCTTTGCTGCCGGCCTGGCAACGGAGGGGTGGATACCGGTAGTGGCCATATACTCCACTTTCCTCCAGCGCGGCTATGACCAGATCCTTCACGATGTATGCATCCAGAATCTGCATGTGGTTTTTGCTCTCGACCGGGGCGGTCTGGTCGGCGCTGACGGGCCGACGCATCACGGCGTCTTCGATTTTGCTTACCTGCGTTCTATCCCCAACATGGTGATTATGGCGCCGAAGGACGAAAAGGAGCTCCAGCATATGCTGAAGACCGCGATCGAACACAATGGGCCGATTGCCTTCCGCTACCCCCGGGGAGCGGGTTGGGGAGTAAAGATGGAGGGCGAAATCGGCCGTCTCGAGATCGGCAAGGCGGAGCTCTTGCGCCCGGGGAAAGATATCGTTCTGGTCGGGATCGGGAACACAGTTGTCCCTGCTTTCAAAGCGGCTCATGATCTGTCCCAGTTGGGAATAGACGCCGCGGTCGTGAATGCCCGTTTTGTGAAGCCGTTAGATCGCGAACTGCTCCGTGATGTTTTGGCGCAGGTTCCGAGACTCATCACCGTGGAAGACCACGTGTTGGAGGGCGGGTTTGGCAGCGCCGTGCTGGAGTTTTTGGCTGAGGAAGGGATTACTGAGATTAGGGTAAAACGTCTGGGGGTTCCAGACCGATTCATTCCGCACGGAACTCAAGAAGAATTGAGAAAGATGTGCGGCATCGATAAGGACGCCATCACCCAGGCGGCCCTGCAGATGGTCCGGGGTGAGAAAAAGAGAAAAAAGGAGGGATGGGAAAGAGGGAGCGCCTAGATAAGTTGCTGGTCGAGCGCGGACTGGTAGCAAGCCGGGAAGAGGGGCGCAGCCGGATACTGGCTGGAGAGGTGCTGGTCGACGATCAGCCCCTTGCCAAGGCCGGGAGCCTGGTGGATTCGAACGCCTTGATCCGAATGAAAGGGAAGTCTCTCCCTTATGTCAGCCGTGGCGGGGTCAAGCTGGAAAAGGCGCTCCAGGAATTCTCGATAGAAGTCGGTGATAAGGTTGTCCTGGATGTGGGCGCCTCCACCGGGGGGTTTTCCGATTGTTTGCTTGCCCACGGGGCCCGCCGGGTCTATGCCGTGGATGTGGGCTACGGACAGCTCGACTGGAAGCTGCGCAATGACCCGAGAGTCGTTGTTTTAGAAAAAAGAAATATCCGTTATCTAGAAGGCGAAGAGCTTTCCGATCCTCCCCAGATCGCCACTATTGATGTCTCTTTCATCTCTCTGCGTTTAGTTCTTCCCAAGGTCCAGAAGCTGCTGACTCCATATGGCGAGATCGTGGCCCTCATCAAACCTCAGTTCGAAGTGGGCAAAGGAAAAGTGGGCAAAGGAGGAGTGGTGCGCTCCGGGGAGGAGCATCGCCGGGTGATAGAGGAAATCAAGGAGGCGGCGGTTGCCCTGAAACTTGAGGTGAGAGGAGTAACGGAGTCGCCCTTGTTAGGGCCGAAGGGAAACAGGGAGTTCTTTATTTATCTGATTAAAAGAGACCGTTGAAAGATCCGTCTGCTACCTGCCTGACACTATCCACAGTGCCCAAAAAGTTCCAGAATTTCTCGCTATTTTAGCCCTTGACGGGGAGCCGCCAGTTGGAATAACTATAGCCCTAATTATTGAGCCAGATTTGCTAGTGGGGTCCTTCGACCCGGCTTGATCTTGGTTGCGCAAAATATTAGCCCGGCCTGGGTCTTCCCATCCAGGCTTTTGATTTGGGGGTGCAAAAATCGGAGCAGCAGTTGAGCGGAATCGTGCGACGCACACCGCTATGAAATGTGTGATTGCAACAAAGACCCCCAGCCCGCGTCAGAAACTGTCCATCAGCTATGGACATCCAGCGACTTGACCCCCTGGCTCTTTCCGCTTTGTGGTCAAAAAATACCTTGACAAGACGCCGGAGGCTAACCTAAAATTTCGATGTTTCCACGGGTCTTTGGGCCGCAGAACATTTGACGACGGATGTCCACTCGTGTCGCCGATGCCTGCTCATTCATAGGGAGGTGGTCATGACTGCTCGTCAACCTACCCACAAGAGGATAACCTTCGCTCTTGCTTCA
>MGRY01000138.1 GCA_001799045.1 Deltaproteobacteria bacterium RIFCSPLOWO2_02_56_12
TCAGCCGACGGTTGTTGAACCGTGGCTCCGGCCCTGATTGCTTGACGCGTTCGTCACCGTTTCGAGTCGGCCCGCCAGATCGTACTTTGATCGGTCTTTTCATCTTGATTGTATCCCGGGTAACCTAAAATCTAATGAACTGCCCCATGAAATTTGCCTCTACGTGTCTGTGCGTCTGCGCCTTTGTAACTAGTAAATAGGCTGGTCAGCCTATCACGGTTGGCGATATTCCAGCTTGGCGCCGATTCTATTGTCTTTCCAAAGGCTTAACAAGCAAAAAAATCGTCACTTAGGCTTTTGTCCCGTTGGGGTAAGGCCTGAAAGGGCAAACCTCTCTATTTGTGGTCAGCAATGGCGGATTCCAGAATTTGGCGGAGGGTTTTGAAGTAGCGTTGATGCGTCTTTTGCAGAGCGTCTTCGCTCGCTGCCTCTAACAAAACGACTTCGTGGGCTACCCCTCTGCGGTTCAAATCCAATTCAAGATCAAGCCGTGCGTTCTGAGCTGTGAGCCGCTCAAAGTCCTGGAACCTTTGAAAGGTGACGAGCTGGTCTTCAGGCCGGTTGTACTCGATTAAGAAAATCATCCCTCAAGAAAACTGTTTATGCTGCGATCTTGCGCAGTATCTCGGGATGCAACTCTGCAACCTTGATGAGCGTCTTTGCCGCTCTACTTGGCTTGCGGCGGCCTTGCTCCCACTGCTCCAGCGTGCGTCTTGAGACCCCGAGCAGCGCCGCGAACTGCGCTTGGGTGAGGCCGGCTTTCAAGCGTGCACGCACAATCGGCGAGCGGGGCTCAACCACAGACCGTCTACCACCGCCAGACTTTATTTCGCGCACGCCGTCCAGTACTTCCTGCCAAACATCGCGTCCGGCCTCGAACTTGGCAAGCGCGCGGCCGCTGAGTTTTTTACCCATGTTCAAACGCCTCCTTCAGTTGCTTGAGAATATGTGCAGGCACATTTTCCTGCTTGGCTTTGGCATACAGAGTCAGCATCCAGAACTCGTTGGGCTGATAACGCGCGAAGTAGATCACGCGCAAGCCGCCACGCTTACCCATGCCCTTGCGTTTCCAACGTAGTTTTCGTACCCCGCCGGAGCCAGGTATCAGTCTGCCGGCTTCCGGGTTTTCCATCATGAACTGCTGCAGCTCGGCGTACTCATCGTTATCGAGATAAACAGCGAGCACGCGCTCGAAGACCGCTGACTCGATGAACGTGAACACAGGTGTATACTACGCCTCTGGCGTAGCTGTGTCAACTTCAGTTTGGTTTTCCCAGCCTAAGCTTTCGTCTTGTCCGGATACCGGCACAGGTCGTTGATTGTGCACTCCGGGCAGCGCGGCTTCTTGGCGAAGCAGACACGGCGGCCGTGGTATTGGAGCAGGTGGCAGAAGCGGACCCTCTGCTTCTCCGGGACGATGGCCGTTAGATCAAACTCAATCTTGTCCGGGTTGGTGTTGCGCGTAAGTCCTAATCTCTGCGAGAGCCGCATGACGTGGGTATCGACGCCGATGGCCTGTCTGCCGAAGGCGTTGCCAAGAAGGATGTTGGCGGTTTTTCTTCCGACGCCGGGAAGGGTCAAGAGATCGTCCAGCTTTCGCGGCACCTCGCCCTTAAAGCTGCGGACGAGTTCCGCGCAGCAGTTCTTGATCCGCCCGCTCTTGACACGATAGAAGTTAATCCTGCGGATATCCGCGCTGAGTTGCTCCGGAGGAGCGGAGGCATAGTCTTTGGCATGCCGATACTTGGCAAAGAGTGCGGGCGTAACTTGATTGACGAGATCGTCTCTGGCCTGAGCGGCCAGGATGAGGGCAATCAGGAGTTCCAGGGGGTTGGAAAAGTCGAGATCGAGCTTGGCGTCAGGGTGGGCGCGATTGAGCTTGGAGGTGATTTTTTTTACCCTGGCTTTGTCGGCGGGGAATTTGCTTTTTTTTGGTTTGGCCCGAACCATATTGTTTTTGCCGCAGAGTATGATACCAGTAATGGCAAGATGTCAAAGGGAGGAACCGGCAAATGGACTTAAAAGAGCTTAGAAGAATGACCTTACCCAAATTGAGGGATTTCGCCAAGCAAGAGACGGAGCTTCAAGGTGTCATCGGCATGGAGAAGGAGGCCCTGATCCAGGCCATTGCCAAGGCCAAGGGTTTCTCCTATGACCTACCGGCGAAGGATACGAGCGCCATTCGTTCGATCAAGCACGATATTCAAGCGCTGCAGAAACAGAAGGCTGAAATCCTGACATCGGCTCCCGACCGTAAAAAGCTCAAACTGGTTCAATCAAAGATCAGAAAGCTGAGACGGCTGACTCGCCATCTGGCGCGCGAAACCAAAGTAGAGAAAGCCGCCCAAGCGGCTAAGCCCGCGGCGCCGGCGCAACCGAGCGCTCCTGCTGAGACAGCCCCCGCTGCAGGATAAAATTCCATGAAAGCTCCGCCTCCGCTACGCGGCCGCGGATCTGTAGCGAATCCGAAGAATCGCTTCGAGTCGATCGAGCTGGTTCCGGAGCCCGCAGAGATCGACCAGGTTTCCTCTCCGTCCACTCAGTTCCATACCGATTCTTCCAAAACCATCATCGCCTACAACGATAGCCCGGATGTCGGCTTCGACGCCAGCATCAATCCCTATCGCGGCTGCGAACATGGCTGTGTCTACTGTTATGCGCGCCCCACCCACGAATATCTGGGTTTCTCGGCGGGCCTGGATTTTGAAACTAAGATCATGGTGAAAGAAAAGGCGCCGGAATTGTTGCGTGAGGAATTGTCCAGTCCTAAATGGGGGCCCAGAGTCCTGGCCATGAGCGGGGTCACCGATTGCTATCAGCCGATAGAAAAAAGGCTCAAGCTGACACGCCGCTGTCTGGAAGCGTTGTTGGAATTTCGTAATCCGGTGGTGATCGTAACCAAGAATTTTTTGGTCACCCGCGACATAGATCTTCTTTCCGAGCTGGCGCGCTATCAGTGCGCTGCCGTCTTGATCTCTCTTACCACGTTGGATCAAAGGCTCTCGGGAGTGATGGAGCCGCGCGCCTCCCGTCCGGATCATAGGCTGGAGGCTATTGCCGCCCTATCCCAGGCGGGTATTCCCGTGGGGTTTCTTTTGGCCCCCATGATTCCAGCTCTTACGGATGCAGAGGCTCCAGCCATCGTCCAGACGGCAGCGCGCGCCGGGGCGGGCTTCGGCAGCTACGCACCCCTGCGTCTCCCGCATGCGGTCAAGTCGATTTTTGAGAGCTGGCTCGAGCAGCACTATCCGGAAAAAAAAGAGAAAGTTCTAAACCGCATTCGCGCCATCCGCGGCGGAAAACTCAACGACCCCAATTTTAACAGCCGGATGAGAGGCGAGGGAATCTTTGCCGAGCAGATGGCCGAGCTTTTCCGGGTAGCCTGCAAAAAAGCGGGGATTAGCGAGCAAAGGCCTCGGCTTTCAACAGAACATTTCCGCCGCCCTTCGGGATCTCAGTTAAACCTTTTTCACGCGCAGACTTAAATTTGAATAGGAGTTAGAAGAGGTGGCTCGGCTTTACGGCGTGATGGATAGACGACTGGCGGAGCAAGAATTCCTTGCCGGCGACTACTCCATTGCCGACATTGCCACCTACCCTTGGGTCGCCCGCCATGAACGGCATCAGACCAGGCTGGAGGATTTCCCTCATGTCAAGCGCTGGTTCGATTCTATCGGCGCCCGCCCTGCGGTCCAGCGCGGCATGGCTGTGCCGAAAGCAGGCTGATTCCCGCCGCTTCTTCCCCAGATACGCAGAGCCGACAAGCTCTCTCTTTTACATCCTGATGAATCCCTGATAATTAGGATAGCTCTTCTAGAAAATACTTAAGTGAAGTTGGATTTCGCGCGCGTGCCGGCTCAGGAACAAAGCAAACAAGCCTTTTTCTATGGCTGGTATATCGTTGGCGTAGGCTTTCTCTCCTACCTCGTCTGCTCCTTCAACCTCTCAAGTACGCTGAGCGTTTTTGTCAAACCTCTCACGGAAGATTTCGGCGTCTCGCGGGGTATGTTTTCTCTGCTGCGCACCGGAGAAATCCTCATTGGCGGGATTTTGGCCCCTCTTATCGGTCCTCTCGTGGACCGCTATAGCGGCCGGTGGCTTATGGCAATCGGCGCCCTGGCGGCTGGGGCAGGCTTTCTTTTTTTAAGTCAGGCAAAGGAATTCTGGCAGTTCCTGTTGCTGCGCTGGAGTCTGGTCACTATCGGGGGCGCTTTCATGTGCTCTATGGTTGTTACGGTGACGATCTCCCGCTGGTTTATAAGAAAACGGGGGCGGGCCATCGCCATCGCCAGCCTGGGGCAGGGCATTGCTAAAGTGGGCATACCTCTGCTTGCGGCCTCGCTCTTTGTGTGGCTGGGATGGCGTGAGACCTGGGCTATTTTTGGCATTCTCACGCTGGCCTTGGTAGTCGGCCCGGCGGTTATTTTTATGCGCCGCAGCCCCGAAGAGATGGGGCTTCAACCTGACGGCGCGCCTGTATCCTACTTCAATGGAGTTCCGGGAGCAGAGGCCGGGCTCTCTGCTTCGGAGCACCTTGCCGTGGCAGCGGACGTGATCTGGAGCCGCGCCGAGGTCCTGCGTACCCAGGCATTCTGGCTCATCGCCGTCACCTTTGGCGTCGCCAACGTTGGGGTAGTAGGCTTGAACCTCCATGTCTTTGCCTACGTGAGCGATATCGGCTACCCAGCGATGGCGGCGGCCACAGTCCTGAGCATTATTGCATTCACTCAGCTCAGCTCAACGCTACTCTGGGGCTTTCTCAGCGAGCGCGTCGACGTCCGCAAAGCCACGATGCTTATGTTCTTGATTCAGACACTGGGGCTATCTCTCGTTATCGCCACCACAGGACTTGTGGCCGTCTATGCCGGTTTTTTTATCTACGGTGTTGGGCTGGGAGGGAGCCAGGTGCTGCAAGAGATTATCTGGGCCAACTACTTCGGGAGGATATCGCTGGGGAGAGTGCGGGGCTTGGGATTTCTCATCACGCAATTCTTCTCGGCCGGCGGCCCGCCCTTTTTTGGGTTTCTTTTTGATCTAACAAAGAGCTATCTCCTCTCCTTTACTCTCTTCACTCTCGCTCTCGTAATCTCCGCATTCTTAATCCTGCTGGCGCGGCCGCCGCAAAAGCAAGCAAAGTAAGGTTGTGCCCGGTCCACCTCTCTGCTAAAGACGGGGTTCACTTTTATGCGCCGCATTTCCAACGCCTGGTTCCTGGCATCCCTGGGTTTCTTGGTTCTCGGTTTTTCCCGTGGCATCAACTCCTCCTTCGGCGTCTTCTACGTCGCTCTGCTGGAAACCTTCGGTTGGAGCCGCGGCGCCACCGCCGGTGTTTTCTCTGTCAACCTGATTGTTGACGCCATCATCTCGCCCGTGGTGGGCCATCTCTTGGATCGTTATGGCCCGAAAAAGGTTGTCGGGATCGGTTGTCTCCTCCTGGTTACAGGACTTTGGCTCAGCAGCCAGATCACCAGCCTCTGGCAGTTCTATCTCTTCTTTGGTTTGGTTTCTGCCCTGGGGATGAGCTTCATGGGCATGGTCCCTCATGTGGTCCTTGTCTCTGAATGGTTTTCCGACAATAGGGCTTCCGCAATAGGAATGGTTTATGCCGGGACGGGCGTGGGTATCTTGCTACTGGCTCCGCTTACCCAGTGGATGATCTCGGCGTGGGGATGGGAGCGGGCGCTGCAAGCCCTGGCGATCGTCGTCATGGTTTTGCTCGCGCCTTTAGTTTGGAGTTTCTATCGTCGGGGGCCTTACAGGGAGAAGTCCAGCAGGCCGAGCGGCTCCCGGGGTCAAAATCAATGGACCACTCGGCTCGCGCTTCAGAGCCTTCAATTCTGGTTGCTTTTTTTAGCCCGGATTTTTGCCGCTGGCGGGACCACGGTGATTGTCACGCATCAGGTGGCGCATGTGGTGGATATCGGCTACAGCCGAATCTTTGCCGCCACCATCTTCGGACTCATGGGATTCACCAGCACCGGTGGTCGAGTGATCTTCGGCTATATCGCCGATCTTTTCTCCAAGCAGGCGGCTTATACGCTCAATATCATGACGACTCTTATCGGAGTGGGGGCCTTGATGGCTGCCCGAGATCCCTTCTCCCCCTGGCTTCTTTATATCTATGTGCTCTTTTTTGGTATCGGCTTCGGCTCCCGTGCAGTGATTTTTTCTGCCATTTCAGCGGATATCTTTTCCGGAAAGGGATTCGGCGCCATTTTTGGGTATTCAGTGATCAGCGTTGGGCTCGGCGGCGCATTAGGTTCATGGCTGGGAGGCATTTTCTTTGACGTAAGCGGAAGCTATCTCATCTCCTTTGCGCTCTCGACCATCGTTTTGATTTTCTCCGATCTCTGTATTTGGCTCGCTTCTATGCGCCGGGTGGCCTCTTATGATGAGAGGCTATGGTCGAGAGACAAACGGTAGCGGCTCACGCCCCCGTTACTGCGCGGCCGCCCTTTTTCGGCTCGGCCTGCCTGCTCGGATGACTAACAGCTACAGGACCAACTTTTTCCAGAGCAGTTCGGAGAACCAGCCGGCAAGGAAGGGGAACAAAATACTTGCAAGGATACGGATAAAAACGATTCGCGGCCCCAAGAAGGGCAGCTCCCACATGATGACTCGTTGAACGCCAAGCAGAGCCCAGGCCGTCAAATAGGCAACCAAAGGGCCGATGGCCATCCCCATCTTGTAGAAAGAAGCAATAATCGGAAAATGGGTCATGGGTCCACCGGGGGTGACGGTTCCAAAGGCGATGCCGATAAAAATTCCCTTGAATCCTGATCCCTCGCCCATCCAGCGGGCGATGAGCTCTTCAGGGATAATCACCTGAATGAGTCCGGCGATGATGAAGGCCGCAATCATTCGCGGCATGATCTCAAGGACTAGGGCCGTACTTGCCTGCAGTCCCTTGGCTGCGGATTCCGGAGCTTTCCAATAGACGACAGCTAGAAATATAAGGCTGATTGCGATCATTACGAGGGTGGAGGTATCCATAGATCTCCTTCGAAAGATTCGGAATTTTTCCTTTATCGTCATCGTGGTCTGCTGTTTCTTCCCGGCTCAACCTGCCGGACGGACGCGGCAAAGAGAGGAGCGATGCGGGAGAGAACCGCTGATCGGATCCCTAAAGTCCGAGCCTATTAAAACGCTTGGGTTTGCGCCCTGCTCTGTGTAGGGATCATAGCCGGGGAGATTCAGCTCGCGGCATTCCTGCCACCAGCCGTGCTGGCAACAGACAACGCCGGGCAGGATGCGATTCGTCACGCGCGCGCGAACCCGCACGCCGCCCTTGGGGCTCTCTACCATTATCCACTCCTGGTTTTTAATTCCGTAGCGTGCAGCGGTATCGGGATGGAGCTCGGCAGTTGGTTCCGGGGACGCCTTGCGCAGTGAGGGGAGAGCCCGCAATTGGCTGTGGATGAAGGTAGTGGTCTTCGCATTGGTCAGCACCAACGGATATTGGGCGGCCAGATCAGGCCGACTGAACGGGCTCATGGCCGGCTGCTCATAATCGGGGAGCGGCGGGTAGCCGTTAGCAGCGAAAGTGTGCGAGTAGAGCTCGACCTTGCGTGAAGAAGTGGCAAAACCTCGCGCTGCTCCTCCCTCATCCCTCTCTGCGTACTTTCGATATTGGGGGGCAACAGAGACGGTGGTTCCACCCGGCGATTTCTTCAGCTGCCCGAGTGTGATGCCTGTGGGAGCCAGCTCGTAAGCGTAGCCGGCCTCGATATTTCCGTCCCAAAAGCGATCGCCGAAACCGAGGCGCTTGGCCAGCTCGAAGATGACCCAGCTATCGGACCGGCGCTCGGCGAGCGGGGCGACCACCGCAGGCCGGTACTGAAGGTGCGTCTTTCCCTGTGGGCGGTGCTCGAAAGCGGTGGCCAGGTTGGCCATCTCAAGAAAGCTCGCAGCCGGCAGGACATAGTCGCACAGCTCCGCGGTCGGCGTCATAAAGAGCTCCGTGGCGACAGCAAGCTCCAAGGCGCAAAAAGCCTGCCGGGCCCTCCTGGAATCTGCTGTTGACATCACTGTATTAGAGCCGAAGTTAAGCAGCGCCTTGACCGGATAAGGGCGCTCTTCAAGAATAGCGTTGAAAACATCGTAGGCGGCGCAGTTCCCGGGTTTCGCCGGCGG
>MGRY01000139.1 GCA_001799045.1 Deltaproteobacteria bacterium RIFCSPLOWO2_02_56_12
TCTTCCGGGCCGGCGTTTTAGCCTTGTTTTCTCTTCTATTTTTTCCCACGACGGCTCCTTTCTATTTCCACAGCTTTTTCCTCCATTTTGTTTGACGAGATCCCCGGTTTTTCTCTCGACGGCTGTTTCATTGAGAAAGATCCCAGCGTAAAGACCGTTCTTTAACTCCGGCAATGTCTTTGATGACGAGCTCCAGCCGCTTAGCCCCAGAAGCAGATTTTGGAAAAGCAAGAGTAACCTCGCGGTGATGACCTCCCCCTTTGTTCTCCATTTGCGTGGGCTGATAATCCTTACCCACCTCGTCCCGCAGGACAGTTAGGTTCTTGAGATCGAAAGCATCAAGGTCCACTGAGTGGGTATCCAAGACCACTTGAAAGCGCGGGCCTTCTGCACCTTTCCAAATGAGATAGCTCACTTTTACTGTGACGCCTCCGCCAGAATGGGTGCGAGTCAACCCGGCCGCTGCCGCCCCGAAACTCTGGCCGGCGCCACTCAGACTGATCAGGATTACCCCGCTCAGTAACAACAAAGCCTGACTTTTCGTTCTCCTTACAATATCCGCCATGATGTTGACCTCCTTCTTTGTTTGCCAGAGTTCAATTCCGTTCATACTTCGTTTCTCCGCATAGCACCGCCAAAGCGGGGGAAGAAACCGGGCGTGACGGAAGCGTAACGCTGATACTCATCGCCAAATTCTGCCATCACCTCCCGTTCCTCCCTTCCAGCCAGCCTGACGTACATCGTTACCAGCACAGGAAACATCAACAGCGTCAAGATCGTCGGCCACTGAAGCAGGAAACCGAACATAATCACTATAAACCCGGCATACTGTGGGTGACGCATATTCGCATACGGACCGGCGGTCGCCAGCGTACGGGTTTGCTGCGCCTCGTAGAGCACCCTCCAAGCGATTCCGAGCCAGATAAGTCCGCCAAAAATGAGCACATCGCTGAGGAGATGAAGTGGGTTAGAATGGGGATCGCCTCTTAAGCCGAACAGCGTCTGCCATAGATGCCCGGCATCATGAGAAAGGAAATCGATTTCGGGATAGCGGCCAACCAGCCAGCCGGAAAGCAGGTAAATGGTCAAGGGAAAGCCATACATCTCGGCAAAGAGCGCTACGATGAAGGCAGAAAAAGCCCCAAAGGAGCGCCAGTCCCGGGAGGTCCTCGGCTTGGTGAAGCTGAAGGCAAAAATAATAAAAATCAGCGAGTTGATAATTACCAAGGACCAAAGGCCGTATTCCGGTGAGTCGTTCATTCTTCATCTCCCCTAGGACTATGCTTATGGGTTTCCCCGGGCCCACCATGCCCGCCGTGCATCAGCCAGTGCAACAACGGGCAGGCAAGCAGCAACAGGTAAGGCAGGAATCCCAAGAGATGTGCCCGGTGCTCAGTGACTAGAAAGAAACCGATAATGGCAAGGAACCCGATCAAGACCAGGCCTGTTCGAGACCTTAGCCAGCCCCTTATTTGTGATTGCCCTTTGTTGTCCATCTGCCTAAAAGTAGAACAGAAATGCCAGGAACCAGCCAAACAGTCCGTAACCCATTCCCCAACTACTCATCATCCCCTTTGGCGACGGGAAGGCAGCCCCCCCTGTTCGAGAAGGGCCTGGAGCCTGTTTTCCTGGTCGGTGCTCAGGAGGGCCCTGCCCTGATCAATCGCTTTGATCCGGCCCAAACGGAGAGCCACCTTCAGCCCTTCTATCTTCCGGAGGGTAGCCTCTACCCTAGACAGATCCACCGGCACCTGTCTTAGCAATACGTCCAACTCTTTTTCCGCAGCCTCTAGCTCCGTGATCCGTTGAGCAGCCTCTTGCTGGAAGTCCGAGCGGATAACTTCAAGAGAGCGGACCTGCTCGGCCGAGAGGCTTAGATCCTGCTGATGATCGAGCATGAGGGTGATGAGTGGCCTATCAGCGGAAGCTCGGGAAAAACCCATCATTCCATGGGCTGGTCCCATCATCCGGCCGTCTGGTGATGTTTGAGCCCCGGCAAAGCCTCCGATACCGCTTAAAATCAGCATGAGCACCACCACTGAAATGACCGTCGTCCTTTTCATCTTATTTCCTCCTTTTTTGACAAAACGTTTGCTTACAACATTTTTCTCCCCGGGAATCAGCAGCAGCCGCGGCCGCTGCGTCGCGTTGTGGACCCCGCCGCCTGCTCCTCGCCATGGCCCGCGTGCCCGTCGTCGCTCGCTGTCGTGCGCTGTGACGATTCCGAGCCGTGCGACCCATGACTGCCCATGCCACAGCCGTCCTGCCGGAATATAAACCAAACGACTCCAGCCCCTACTACTGCTACTAGCCAAACCCAGTTCGCCTGTATGAACTCAAGCATGATGCTCACCTCCTTCCTTGTAGACTTTTGTCGTACAGATCCCGAAACAAACCACAACGAGTATCCCAAACACGACTAGAGCCACTGCCCCGGCCGCCTTCCACCCAAAGAATGGAGCAACAATCAGCAACACCAGGGGAAGGCAGCAGAGCCAAACCATCAAGGTCATGGACATGGGTGTCCCAACATCTCTCTTCCCCCCTGCACTTGCTTCATTCACGGCTACGAGCTTTCTGAACATCTCTCACTCCAAATTACCCAACATCGTTGAACAGCCTACGCTACCTCATTCTTCGTCTCCTAAAGTAGCTGGTGTAGAGCGGCATGGTAACAATCATCGAGAGAATAAAAGACCAAATAGCTCCTCCGATAACAGCAGGCGTTGGGTACCCACCCACGATTTGACCCAGCGCTACAAAGAGAACGACTACGGTCAATGACGTCCCGGTATAGCAAAGCGCGCTAAGGCGCAGAGTGTTCTTATCCACTGCTGAAGCAGTCCTGGTCTCCATTTACTTACCTCCTTCGTATCTCGCTTCCGTGCCCCGCGAACGACGGCTCCAGAGAAGGCGTTTTCCCTGGAAGCGCCTTCTCTCGCTTCAATGTGGGAGCGAAGCGTTTCAACAGCAGGGTATTGAGTGTGACGCTGAGAGAGCTCACCGCCATGAGAAGCGCAGCCAGCTCCGGGCTTACAACCAGCTTGAAAAATGGATAAAGGAGTCCCGCGCCAATCGGGATGCTAGCCACGTTGTAGCTGAAGGCCCAAAACAGATTCTGTTTAACCTTGCGCATCGTAGCGTTGGCTACCTCCATAGCGACAACCACGTCTCTCAAATCCTCCTTGATGAGGATGACATGGCCCGTTTCTTTGGCCACGTCAGTGCCCGATCCAATGGCGATCCCCACATTGGCCTGGGCAAGCGCAGGAGCGTCGTTAACACCATCTCCCACCATCGCCACTCTTTTCCCCGTAGCTTGTAGCTCTTTGACCTTCTCCGCCTTGTCTTGCGGCAGCACCTCGGCGAGGACGCGGTCGATCTTTACCTTCCGAGCAATCGCTTCGGCAGTGCGCCGGTTGTCACCGGTGATCATCAATACCTCTAACCCAAGTCGATGAAGCTCCTCCACGGCTTCGACCGAGTAATCCTTAAGCGTGTCCGCCACAGCAATAATTCCTGCGGGCTTTCCCTCGGCGGCGACAAGCATCGCCGTCTTGCCGTCGTTCTCCAAAGCCTCGGCTTGAGAGAGCAGCGCCTCGAATGGAACACCCCTTTCCTTCATAAGCTTGCGGTTGCCGAGAAGGATCTTTCGCCCCTGCCACTCGGCTTCAACGCCGTGGCCGGGGATAGAGTCAAACCGATCCGCGTCCGGCACCTCAAGTCCCCGCTCCTTGGCTCCCCGAACGATCGCTTCTCCCAAAGGATGCTCTGAATTCTTCTCCGCCACGGCGGCAAGCAACAAGACCGCCTTTTCACCCTCCAAACCTTGAACCTTGAACTTTGAACCTTCGGCTGAGCTCAGGTCGAAGCCTTGAGCCACGATCACATCCGTGACTGACGGTTCGCCCTTAGTTAGCGTCCCGGTTTTGTCGAAAATGATCGCATCCAGCTTCGATGTCGCCTCTATCGCGTCTGCTCCTTTGAAGAGTACCCCGTGCTCGGCGGCCTTCCCTGTTCCGGCCATCATGGCAGAGGGAGTAGCCATTCCCACAGCGCAGGGGCAGGAGATCACCAGAACACTAATGGAAATGAGGATGGCGAAGCCAAAGACGCCGATCTCCCCAAGGGCGTAGGGCGTGAGCAAAAATGTGCTCTGGGGATCGAAGAAGCGCCAATACCCCACGAAGAACCAGAAAAAAAACACGCTCAGAGCTAAGACGTGGACCCACAGGATGAAGTGTCCTGCCACCTTGTCGGCCAGCTTCTGGATGGGGGCCTTGGAAGCTTGCGCCTCCTCCACCAAGTGGATGATCTGCGCCAAGGCGGTCTCCCGTCCCACCTTAGTGGCGCGAAAGCGGAATGCGCCGGTTTTATTCATAGTCCCACCGATGACCTGATCTCCCGTCTTCTTCTCCACGGGCATGCTTTCGCCGGTAAGCATCGACTCGTCCACCGCCGAGTAACCCTCGATGACAACTCCGTCGACAGGAATTCTTTCTCCAGGCCGAACGATAACCAGATCATCCACCAAGACCTCATCGGCCGGCAGCTCGATCTCTTTTCCTTTGCGAATCACTCTGGCGATTTTGGGCTGCAGCGCCATCAGCCGTCGAATGGCGTCGGAAGTCCGCCCACGAGTCAACGCCTCCAGCCACTTTCCCAGAACGATGAAGGCTGTAAGGAGCGCCGCCGACTCAAAGAAGACCGCTTTTTCACCTCCAAAGCCGGCGTCGGGCCAAAAGGTATTGACAACACCGATGAGGTAAGCGGCTCCAATTCCTGTGGCATAGAGAAGGTTCATATCCGTGACGCCATGCTTCAAGCCGCGCCAGCTATTGATGAAAAATTGCAAACCTGGGCCGAAGACCACCGGGGTTGTGAAGACGAAGAGGGTAAACTTATCGCCCAAGAATTCCGGGACAAACTCAGGGAGTATCCAATATTCCCTGAAGGTCCCCAGCATGATAAGAAACGCCAGAGGCCAGGAGACAAGCATCCAAAATCCCTGGTGGCGGATGTCTCGCTGCCGTGCCTCGCGCTCCCGATCCAGGGCGGCTCTACCCTCCAGCTTTTCCTCTACGTCGTAACCCAGATCCCTGATCGTCTCCTTGATCTCTGCGGGGGAAACGATCCCAGCGTGGTACCAAACAGAAGCAGTTTCGGTACTGGAGTTGGGCTCCACCCGAGCCACTCCTGGCAGGTTTTCGAGCCCTTCTTTGACCACGCCCTCGCAATGAGCGCTGCGCATTCCAAACACCGAAAGGCTCAACTCGTCAGGCACAACCTCGTAACCCACATCCTCAATGGCTCGGGCTATTTGCTGAAGGTCAGCCCGCTCCGGATCGTATTCCACCTGCGCCTTCTGAGCAGCGAAATTGACCTGGGCCTTTGAGACACCCTTTAGGTTACTCAAAGCGGTCTCGATATGCGCCACACATGATGCGCAGCTCATGCCAGCGATCTTGAGGCTTATCTTACTCGTCATTTGTCCGCTCATTTTGTTTTTTCCTCCCTGTACAACTTGGAAAAATTTACTCTTCGCATTTTCGTGCCTGTCTCCTAGTTTAGAGCCATAGGTCACCTCCGGCGCTTTTTAGGCCAGCGTGAAAAAAGTTCCCCTGGCGACCGGGCGCCAGGTGTCAACCACGACATAACCATCGGGACCCTGAAAGATCTTAAACCACGGCAGAGGCTTTTGGGCTGGACCGCGCAGCACGCGCCCGCCGGTATCGAATCTGCTCCCATGGCACGGGCACTGGTAGCCCCACTCCAACTTGCCTACCGTGCATCCGAGGTGTGTGCAGACGGCCGACATCGCCATGATCCCCTCTCCTGTTGATGTGATAAAAAGCCGGCTTTCCGGGAGCAGCATCCGGCTCCCCAGCGGGAAGTCCTCGGGCTTTCCAATCTTGAACATCGCGGGAGGACCGAAGACAAGTTCGGGGACAAGAAACCTGAAAGAGCCCAAGCTCAAAAGGGTACCTGGAATCCCTACGCTGCCCCAGGCTAACCAATTAAGAAACTCCTGGCGCGACAGCTTTTTCATCTTCCCATTCCTCCTCCCTGCGCAAAATCTCTCTCCGCTCGGGGTTCGTTCGGTCTCCCTCTTCGCTTCCTGAAGCGCGGAGTCAGTGCACGCGGCCATGGCACTATGCTAGCAAAGATGATCACTACTAACGCTAGGATGACAGCCGGAAGGGCGATACCGACCGCCGCAAGGAAAAACAATACGATTTTCTCTGCAGTCATTTCCCTTACGCAGTCCTTGCCCTAAAGAAATTAAACGTCGGAACAAAAACCAGGGCCGTGTAAAGAGCGTATAGGATCACTTCAACGAGCCCGAGAAAAAAAGAGCCCCAGCTAATCCCCTTAAACCCCGGCAACAGCGCTTCCCACACTTTCGTCATCGCAAAGCCGGGAAAGGCCAGGTCCCAAAGAATGCAGAGCGTAAATGTTATCGCCCCGAACGCGCTCAGGCTCAGCGCCACCTCCATGAATCTTAGAGGGTTCATGTTTGTTCACCTCCTCTTTTAGAGAACTTGGAAGGGAAGTTCCCCAATTTACTACTGCCTCCCGGATTTCTTTCGGACTGACAAGGTTAGGAAGGTAGTCCACCACAATCCTAGAGCTTGCAAAATCAACCGACGCAGAGACGATCCCTTCTACCTTTTCGCTAAGCGTCGCCACTTTCACCTTCCAAGCCGGCGGGGGCATGGTGGGCTTGAAAGGAATCCTGAATTCCACCCTGTCGAGCGCAACCTTGTAGCCACGTTCTTTCAGCGCATCCACAATCTTCCTTATATTGGCGACGGTTGGATCGTAGCGAAGCTGCGCCCTTAGAGGCACCGCAAATCTCACCCCACCTTTTGAGACTCCCGATACTCCAGCTATTTCCTGCTCCAGCTTTGCCGAACAGCAGGAACAGCTTGGCACCATAACGTCTATACTAACCTCTCGATTCCTCATCGATCACCTTCCTTTTCATACTTTGCTACTCGCAGTGAGAGTGACCTCTCCCAACACTCAGGTATTTCTCAGGCTCTTTATCAAAGGCGATCTTGCAACCCTTGGCGCAGAAATAGTAGGTGTTCTCCTTGTATGTGGAAGTGGCTGCAGCCCGCTTCTCATCGACTTCCATGCCGCAAACTGGATCTTTCTCCATGATGGGTTCCTCCTTTAATAAAACATTGAACTCAGCCTCTGTACTCTGTGTCTTCTCCGCCAAGCGGCCTAACGCTTCTTTATACGCTTTCGCCCGCTCCGTTCCCCAACGTCAGGCGGTCTTACTCACAACGATTTTGTCCCCGCGCGCGTTAACCGTGTACGATTCCAAAGGCCTCGGTGGCGGCCCCGCGATGTTCTTGCCGGTCAAGTCGTAATGGCCGTTGTGGCAGGCGCACCAGATGTGGCCGAGATCGGGACGGTATTGAACGGTGCAGGCTAGATGGGTGCAAATC
>MGRY01000140.1:0-357 GCA_001799045.1 Deltaproteobacteria bacterium RIFCSPLOWO2_02_56_12
TTTGAGGTCAGTGGTCTGTTCATTCAGGCTCATTTCAGCCTGAAATGGCGCCTCCCTCACCTGCATTGTCCGAGGGGTCGACCGGGGTGGCGCAGTATTTTCACCCGATACGCGGCTTTGTAAGTAGACGAGGCCTGGGAAAAACCCGAAAAGGGAACGGACGGGTTTTTCAGGATCTGGGAATCTTTTAATGAGCAACTTCTCAGTGATAGCGTTATGAAGAAAGTCCTGCTTACCAGTGTTTGCCGGCCATTGGGAGAGGCGTATGGCGACGGCCCCAGTGTTGGCTACGAGCTTCTTCACGGACAGGTGACCAGGGCCCAGGGGATGTTCAGCCCCCGTTCCCTTCATACGCAA
>MGRY01000140.1:368-4905 GCA_001799045.1 Deltaproteobacteria bacterium RIFCSPLOWO2_02_56_12
GTTCCCTTCATACGCAATTCTCCCTTGAATACATCGCCGTCAATCTCAACGCTCCCACCACGGTGCTCCAATACCCGTCGAGGGAGGAGCTGATCCGGGAGCTGAAGCAAGGCTACGATTATGTCGGGATCGCCTTCATCATGGCCACCTTCCACATCATGGAGGAGATGGTGGATCTCATCCGCAAGCACTCACCAGGGACAGAGATCATCCTTGGCTCTTATGGTACGGTTCTCGCGGACGAGGTTCTGAAACAGTACGGGGACCATATCTGCCGGGAGGAGGGTGTCGCCTTCATGCGCAGGTTGCTCGGAGAGCCAAAGATCCAGATGCCTTATACTCACCCGACTGTGATCAACCCTATGAAGATCTTTGGAAAAAAGGTCAGCCAGAGCGGCATGGTCTTCGCCGGCCTGGGTTGTGCCAACGGTTGCGATTTTTGTTGCACCTCCCATTATTTCAAACGGCGTCATATCCGCCTGCTCTCCAGCGGAAAGGATATCTATAATGCTGTGCGTCGCTATCATGAGATCGATCCGGAAATGTCCATTATGATCATGGACGAGGACTTCCTGCTGAACAAGCGCCGGGCAATGGAGTTCCGCGACTGTGTGGTGAAAGAGGGGAAGGCCCTCTCGGTCTTTTGTTTCGCCAGTGTCCGGGCCCTCAGTCGCTACACGGTCACCGAGATCATGGAGATGGGGATCGACGGGATGTGGATCGGCTATGAGGGAACTCGATCCGGCTATGATAAGCAAAATGGTCGTCCCGTTGCCGAGGTTTTCACCGAGTTCAGAGACCACGGGATCAGTATCTTGGCTTCGATGATCGTGGGCTTCCCCTATCAGAACCGGGAAATCATTCAGGAAGAACTGAATGGGCTGCTCTCATTGAAGCCTGCTTTTTCCCAATTTCTTATCTACGGGCCTGTGCCGGGTACTCCGTACTTTAAACACGTAAAGGAAAACAATCTCTTCCACGAATATGTCGAGGAGACGCCGAAGGAATACTATCGCAAGGCCACCGGTTTCTTCTCCGTCGTGAAGCACAAAGAGATGACGGCTGCGGAGATCGAGTCGATCCAGCGCAACTGTTTCGACGAGGACTTCCGGCGGCTGGGCCCTTCCATCTATCGGGTGGTAGAGACCTGGCTGAATGGGTATCTCAAATGGAAGGATTCGCACAACCCGATCATGCGCAAGAAGGCTCAGTACTTCGCCAAGAGACTGCGACGCAGTTATTCGGCGTTCCTGCCTGGAAAATTGTTCGGACCCACGAGGGAGGTCCGCGGGAAAATCCGAGACCTTCAGAAGCGAGTCCACCGGGAGTTGGGTAAGCCGGCCCTGGCACAGAACCTTGAGGCCATCGGGGCCATCGGAACGTCTGTCTGGTCCGGGTTGGCCCTGAAGATGAATCTCTTCCAGCATCCCCGTCTGGTCCGCAAAGACCATCGGATGCCGGGGAGGGATCCGATAACCCCACGGAACGCCCTGATAACGCCGGATCCAAGTCTCTGATCGGCTCGTTAGGATCTTCTGCTCCCACTGAGACCACCGTCTGCAGGCCGAGCACCTCGCCCGCTCTTGAACGAACCCATCGATTGACGTATGAAAGCCATACCGACATAAGGAGGCAACTATGCGCGTCATTCAAGAAGATGTTATTCCAAGCAACACCGGGAAGGCGTTCCCGGTAAAAAAGCATCAAGTCATTCGCGTGACCGGCCAGTCCACCGCGGACTTCGTCGTCTTCAACCTGAAAAATGTCAGGGAGCGGTTCGACCAGGCGCGGACCAAGGTCGACCTGGGAAAGATCTACGTCAGCACCGGCGACATTTTGATCTCCAAGTTCAACAACGTGATGATGACGATCGTAAAGGATACCTACCAGGGGAGCCATGATATGGAGAAGGGCATGTGCAGCACTTCGTTTTACAAAAAATGGGGCGACGAAATCTTCAAGATATATGGGGCTACCTGGAAAAGGCTTGGCAGAAAAAGGGGCGCCGCGCCCAAGCACGGATGCTGGGAAAATCTCGCTGAGGCCTTGAAGCCGTGGAGGATCCTCAAGGAAGATATCCCCAGCCCGCTCAACGTCTTTCAGACCATGGTCATCAACGCCAAAACCGGCACGATGCGCTACGCGATGATAAGGCCCAAGCCCGGGACGCACGTCGATTTCCGGGCCGAGATGGACTGCCTGGTGGGAATCAGCGCATGCCCCGAGGGCGGCAGGGGCAAAGAGCTCAAAGTCGTCATATACAAGAAGTAAGATTAAAATTTTTAGTTTTGAATTCTTAATTTTGAATTGGAGAAAATATCCGGACAACTCAAAATTCAAAATTAACCATTAAAAATTATTTAGGATTATCGAGGGAGAAGCCATGTTTGAAGATCTTCGAGGTTATTTGTCCTACCTGGAAGAGCGGGAGCAATTGCTCCGAGTGAGCGAGGAGGTGGATCCAAAATACGAGATCGCTGCGGGCATCCGCAAGACCTCCGACGTCTGTGGCCCGGCCCTCTTGTTTGAGAGCATCAAGGGGTTTGCGGGTTGGCGAGTTTTGGGGGGACTATTTGCTACTCGTAAATTGGTGGCGCTCGGATTGGGGGTTTCAGAGGAGCAGTTGCTGGAACGCTACCTGACGCTGGAGGAGAAGCGGATACCGCCTGAGATGGTGCAGACGGGGCCGGTGAAGGAGATATGCTGGAGAGGCGATGAGATCGATTTATTCCGCCTGCCGATGGTGACTCATTCGGAAAAAGATGTCGGACCCTATATTACCATAGGCGCGCAGATCGGAAAGGATCCGGATACAGGGATTCGCAATGTTTCCATTCACCGCATGCTTTTGCTCGGCAAAGATCGGCTGTCGCTGTGGGCCCCTGCGGATCATCACCTTGGCCGGATGATCTTAAAGGCCGAGGAAAGGGGACGAGGTTTGGAAGTGGCGACCGCCGTAGGCGTGGAGCCGGCGATCATCATCGGATCTCAGGCGAAAGTGCCGTTCGGTGTGGACGAGTTTCATGTCGCGGGAGGGTTGCGCGGGGCGCCGGTGAAGCTGGTGAAATGCGAGACCATAGATGTAGAAGCGCCCGCTGCTTCGGAGATCGTCATCGAGGGGGTTACGCTCCCTGGGGAACGAGTTGCCGACGGCCCTTACGGGGAATATCCCGGGACCTACAGCGAGAGCAAGCAGTCGCCCGTGCTGAAGGTCACCGCCATTACCATGAGGCAAAATCCCATTTATCAGACCGCCCTTACCGGTCTTCCTGTAACGGAGAACCATACACTCATCGAATACGCCAACGCGGCGGTGATTTACCGTGAGGCCAAGAAGATCGTCCCGGAAGTCAAAGCCGTTCACGTGACTCCGGGAGGAACCTTCCGTCACCATGCGGTAGTCGCCATTAAGAAGAGGCACGAAGAGGAAGCGCGGAACGTCATTCTGGCGCTGCTGTCGCTCGGCATAGGGCTGAAACAGGTTACCGTGGTAGATGAAGATATCGATGTCTATGACCCTGTGGACGTAGAGTGGGCGCTCAGCACGCGCATGCAGCCGGATCGGGATATCATCATTATCCCCCGCATCGCCTGCTCGACTCTGGACCCCTCCGTGCCCAAACCGCGAACGACCGCCGCCTGGGGTGTTGATGCGACCATGCCCATGGGCGAGAGGGAGCGCTTTGAAAAGATCAAGGTGCCCGGCGTGGAGAAGGTCAAGTATTTGTAAGGGAATTTTAGGTGAACGCCACCACCCGCTCTCCGAGCCCGCGCAATGGGTAAGTGCTTATTCCCGCCGGCAGTCATCGGATGCGCGGGCTCTTCGACCGGGCAGCGGCGTTCACCGGGATGGCAAGGGTGACAGGTGAGGGGTGAAAGCTGATGGCTGACAGCTTAAAATTGCTATGAGAAACTTCGAATACCTTGAGCCGAACACCGTTGCCGAGGCCTGCGGGTTGCTGCAGCGGTACGCAGGGGAGGCGCGAGTATACGCAGGCGGGGCCTACCTCAGCATCGTCATGAAGCAGGGGCTGCTCCAGCCCAAGGCCCTGGTCAACATCAAGAAGATCCGCGAGCTTAAAGGATTACGTTGGGAACCCGCAGAGGGCTTGATCCTCGGGGCGCTGGTCACCCACCACGAAATCGAGACCTCAAGCCTTGTCGGAGAAAAGTTTCCCATCCTTTGCGAGCTGGAAAAGGAAGTGGCCAACATCCGGGTGCGCAACGTCGGGACCGTCGGCGGAAATCTCGCCTCCGGCGAGCCGCTCACCGACCTTGCCCAGGTTTTTATCTCCCTGGATGCGCGCGCTCGGGTTCGGGGCCCTTCACGGGAACGGGTCATTCCTCTCGAGGAGCTTTTCCTGGACTACTACCAGACCAGCCTCGCCGATGACGAGATTTTAACGCAGGTCATTATTCCACCTCTGCCGGATCGTTCCGGAATAGAATACATTCGCTTCTCCAGCAGCTCCGTGGTCGACAAGCCCTGCGTCGGCGTGTCGGTTCGTATTTCTCTGGATGAGGGGAGAAAGAGCTG
>MGRY01000140.1:4912-6085 GCA_001799045.1 Deltaproteobacteria bacterium RIFCSPLOWO2_02_56_12
GCGCGCGTCGTTCTGGGATGCGTCGCTCCCATTCCTATGAGGGCCCGGAAGGCGGAAAGAGTCCTGGAGGGGAAGCCGCTGCGCCCGGAGCGGGTGCAGGAGGCGGCCCGTTCGGCGGCTGAAGAGTGCAGCCCCACAAGCGACCTGCGCGGATCGGAGCAGTACAAAAGGGCGATCGTTCTTACGCTGGTGAGACGCGCCGCGCAATGTGCCTACGAACGCGCCCTGACGAGCTAAGCGGGAAGCATGAAAAAGCGGATTCAACTTCGTGTCAATGGAATGGATAGGGCCCTGGAGGTGGAGGCGCGCTCAAGCCTGCTCGAGGTCGTGCGCGAGCAGCTCGGATTGACCGGCGCCAAACTCGGGTGCGACATGCAGGTGTGCGGGGCATGCACGCTGCTGGTTAACGGAAAACCGGTCAGCGCCTGTTCGGTTCTGGCCGTGGATGCTGATGGCTGCGACGTTCTGACAATCGAGGGATTGGGCGATGGAAAGAAGTACCATCCTCTGCAAGAGGCGTTCATGGAGTTTGGCGCACTGCAGTGCGGCTACTGCACTTCGGGGTTTATTCTTACCGCCAAGGCGCTGCTCGAAGAATGTCCGAAGCCTTCGGAGCAGGAGATTCGCGATTACCTGGCGGGCAATTTCTGCCGCTGCGGCTGTTATCAGGAGATCATGCAAGCGATTAAGAATGTAGCGGGAAGGTAGGGGGCAGGCCCCTGTGCCTGCCCAGAAGGGCAACCACGGGGGGTTGCCCCTACATCGTTACGATTTATTTTTTACCGCGCCAAGAACGCGAAGAAGAATGCAGGATAACTCAATGGAACCAGCAGATATCGGTAAAACCTTTCGCCGGCTGGACTACGAGACCAAAGTGACTGGGCGGGCGCAGTATCTGGCGGACATGAGCGTTCCGGGGATGTGCCACGGCAAGATTCTCAGGAGCCCGTACCCGCATGCGCGGATTACAAAAATAGACGCGTCCAAGGCGCTCAAAGTTCCCGGCGTCATGGCCGTGCTGACGCGCGATGATATTCTGCATGACGAGGGCATCGAGCCTTTCTACGGGCCGGTGTTCAAGGATCAAACCATCGTCGCGACGGAAAAAGTTCGTCACGTTGGCGACCCGGTGGCGGCGGTTGCGGCTTTGACCGTCGATGCGGCGGAAGAAGC
>MGRY01000141.1:0-3034 GCA_001799045.1 Deltaproteobacteria bacterium RIFCSPLOWO2_02_56_12
GGCGAAATAGCTCCGCATAGAAGCCGCCCTTGAGGAGAAGCTCCTGGTGGTTTCCCCTTTCGATGATCTTCCCTTCCTCCAGGACCAGGATCTCATCCGCCTCTTTGACGGCCGAGATCCTGTGGGAAATGATCACGCAGGTCTTTTCCTTGAGGATCAACCTGAGTCCTTTGAGGATCTCATCTTCCGTCTGGGCATCCACGCTGGAGAGACAGTCATCCAGGATCAGGACCGGGCTTTTCAAAAGCAGCGCACGCGCCAAGGTCGCCCGCTGCTTCTGTCCCCCGGACAGGGTAATCCCCCGCTCTCCTACGATCGTATCGAGACCCTGGGGAAAAATTTCCAAATCCCGATCCAGTCGGGCAACCCGGATCACTTTTTCGATCTCCTCGTCCGAGACGCCGTCTCTCCCAAAGGCCAGGTTGCGCCTGAGCGATGTGGAAAAGAGAAAAGGGTCCTGGGGTACATAGGCCACGGCCTTCCGCAGTTCGGAGAGGGAGAGCGCACGGAGATCTTTTCCGCCAATCCGAATTTCTCCAGAGGTTACATCGTAGAGCCTGGGGAGGAGCTGAACCAGAGTGCTTTTTCCCGCTCCGGTCCGGCCTACAATCGCCAGCGAACGACCGGGGGGTAAAGCGAAGTTGATGTCCTTAAGGGCAGCCTGACCGTTCACCTTATGGTCGTACGCAAACCAGACGCCGCGAAACTCGATGCCTGCCCCGCACTCTCTCAGCGAGTCAGGAAGAGGCGGACTGGCAATCTCCGGCTCCACCTTAAAAATCTCTTCGAGGCGCTCCATCGCCGCGCGGCCCCTTTCCACTAGAGAGAGCATCCAGCCAAAGGCGGCGGTTGGCCAAGCCAGGATATTAAGGTAAGCAATAAAGGCCACGATATCCGCGACCATCAAGTCCCCATGAATCACCCGGATGCCGCCGTACCATATGACAATGAGGATCGTGAGACCGCTGATCCCCTGCATGAAAGGGTTGATCAGGCCGCGCAGCCTGGCCAGCTCCAAATTCTTCTCCTGGAAATCCTCGTTGAGCCCGACAAACTCACGGGTCTGGTTCGCTTCCTGGTTATAGGCTTTCACGACGTGCATCCCGCTGAGATTTTCTTGGACATGATTACTCAACTCGGCCATTTGCTCCTGAACCCTGAGCGAGGCGGTGAGAATCTTCCCGCGAAAATTCCGCACCGCCCAGATCAAGAGGGGATAGGGAAGGACGGCCGCCAAAGTCATCCGCACATCCATCGAAAGCATCAGAACGACGGCGTAAAGATAGTAGAGGGGGGCATTGACGAGATTCAGGACCCCTGGACCCAGGAGCACGCGCACCGCCGATATGTCATTAATGACACGGGACATCAGGTCTCCGGTCCGCTGCGACTGATAATAGGAGATCGGCAGCTTTTGCAGATGGGCAAAGAGATCGTTCCTCAGGTTGTATTCGATGTCCCGGCCGGCGTTGAAAATAAGCGAACGAGAAAAGGTGCGAATAATCCCCTGAGCCGCCGCCGCCGAGACAATGAGCAAGGCATAGAAGGTAACGTCCCCAATGGGCCCCCCCTGTTCGATGATCCTCACGCTCTCGCGTATCCACCATGGGATCCACATGACCAGGGTCGCAGTCCCGAAGAGACACAGGCCGCCCAGGAGATAACGCCTCCAGTAGCGCCAGAGATAACTTTTTAATCGTCCCATCCCGCCCATCAAAAAATTTATACTCTACGGAAACACTATTGGCAAGGAAGGGAGCTTGACAAAACCCCTCCGCTCCCCAATAAGTGGTGTATGACCGAGAGCAAATTAAAGCGCCGAGATGATCTCCGCAACGTCGGCATCATCGCCCACGTGGACCACGGCAAAACAACCCTGGTCGATGCCATGCTGCATCAGAGCGGCATCTTCCGCGCCAACGAGCAGGTGGCGGAGCGCGTCATGGATTCCCTGGATCTCGAACGGGAGCGCGGCATCACCATTTTGGCCAAGAACACCTCCATCCATTACGGCAAGGTCAAGATCAACATTGTCGACACCCCCGGCCACTCCGATTTCGGCGGGGAAGTGGAACGCACGCTGGCGATGGTCGACGGCGTCATGTTGTTGGTCGATGCCTCCGAGGGACCGCTGCCGCAAACGCGCTTCGTCCTAAAGAAGGCCCTCGAAGCCGGGCTACCGCCGATTATCTGTATCAACAAGATCGATCGGGCCGATGCCCGGGTCAGCGCCGTTCTGGACGAGATCTACGACCTGTTCATCGATCTTGATGCCACGGAGGATCAGCTCGACTTCCCCGTGGTGTACACCAATGCCCGGGCCGGCACTGCGACTTATGATCTCAAGCAGCCATCGAGCGATCTGCACCTCCTCTTCGACCTGATTGTCGAGGCCCTTCCAGGTCCGCTGGTCGATGCGATGGTGCCGACGCAATTTCAGGTCAACAATCTCGATTACAGCGATTACGTCGGCCGACTGGCGATCGGAAGGCTAAAGAACGGGACGCTGACTGCCGGACTGTATACCCTCTGTCGTGCCGATGGTTCTCAGGCGCCGGTGAAAATCACGCAGCTCTATGGCTGGCAGGGATTGAAACGGGTCGAGCTCGAATCCGTCAGTGCGGGCGACATCGCCGCTGTAGCAGGCATTGAGGATATCCAGATCGGTGATACGGTCGCTGACCGCGACCATCCGCGGCCGTTGCCCGCGCTCCGCGTGGACGAACCGACCATCGCCATGATCTTCAGCGCCAACAACTCACCCTGGGCCGGGCGCGAGGGAGAGTTCGTGACCTCGCGCAAGTTGCGCGAGCGACTCCTGCACGAGCAACGGAAAAACGTTAGTCTGCGCGTCGAAGAAACGGATTCGCCGGATGCCCTGCGGGTCACCGGCCGGGGAGAGTTCCAGCTGGCGATCCTGATTGAGACCATGCGGCGGGAAGGTTACGAATTGCAGGTCTCCAAGCCAACCGTGGTCACACGGCAGATCGAAGGCGCCCTCCACGAGCCAGTAGAATTGCTCGTGATCGATGTT
>MGRY01000141.1:3132-15382 GCA_001799045.1 Deltaproteobacteria bacterium RIFCSPLOWO2_02_56_12
GTTTGCCGTGCCATCGAGAGGATTGATCGGATTCCGCTCGCGCTTTCTCACCGATACGCGGGGCACGGGAATCATGAACGCGTTGTTCGACGGCTGGGCTCCCTGGCACGGGCCGATCCAGGCCCGCAACAACGGCGCCATGGTGGCGGACCGCGAGGGCATGACGACCCCCTACGCTGTCTTCCATCTCCAGGAGCGGGGGACTCTCTTCGTCGCTCCGGGAATCCGCGTATACGAAGGCATGGTCGTCGGCGAGTACTCGCGCGACAACGACCTCAACATCAATATCTGCAAAGAGAAGAAACTGACCAATATCCGGGCCGCCGGCCGCGACGAAAATATCCTGATCACACCCCATCGGGAGATGGGACTGGAAAACGGAATCGAGTGGATCGGCGACGATGAACTGGTAGAGGTGACGCCTCAATCGGTCCGTTTGCGGAAGAAGATTCTCAAGCAAGCAGGGCGCCCCAGGCGTCGGGAGGAAGAGGAAGTCTAGCGCCTCTTCTCCCTTCATAACCTCTTTCTCCTCAACCTCTTTTTAAGCTCCCCTTCCGTCACCCGGTACTTAAATGCCTTGCGGCCGTTAATGAAGAGAACCGGGACTTCGTTGCCGTACTTCTCCTGGAGGTCGGGAGCGCTATCCACATCGATCTCTTCCATTTCCAAGGGAAGCCGGCCAGCCACCTGCCTCACCACCCCCTTCATCTCTTCGCAGAGACAGCAGTCCTTCCTGCTGTAAAGGGTAAGCTGCCAGGTCATTTTTTTTCGCCGCTCGGGAGCGGGATCATTTTTAGGGGAATTTTGAGGGCGCTGAAAAAGAACTCGGAGAGCGTGCTCAAAGGGGCTGGAGTAATGGTCGCATCGTCCACCGGTCCCTGGACACGAAAACTCGCCACCATGATGGAATCCTTGATGCCCGCGATCCCGGGCCCGATCAACGGTATGTAGCTCACTACGGAACCTATCCTCGGAAATGGGCGAAACGCGAGAACGGCGTCAATGGCGTCGTTGGGGCCATCTACCTGGCCTGCGCCGGTGATGCTGATGTCGTCACTGTCCACGATTAAATTCTCCGTCGAATAAATGCCGTTTTTCACCTTGAAGTCTCCCGTGATGCTGCGGAAACGGATCCCCTTTTGTTTAAGGTCCGGCAACTGGAAAGAGAACCATCGCGTCAGATCCATGACATTGAGAATCCGTACCAGCAGCTGCAGGCGCCTGGCCATACCGTCTTTGATCTCGAGCTGGAAATTGCCGGACAGGTTTCGTTTCCTCTCAGCCCCGGTTGCCCCTTGGGACTCGAACTTGCCGGCAAGGTTGACCTTCCCTGTGATCTCCCTGGTGCCCGTGTCAAACCATTTTAGAAATCCTTCAACAGGAACCCCCTGGACCTTCGGCTCCAGGGAAAAGCGCAGACCATCGGCGGCATCGATAAAAGCGCCCGCGCCCTGAACTGTACCGCCCTGGGACTTGGCGGAAAAATTCTCCAGACGCCACACCCTCTTATCTAATGTGAGATCGCTCTTGAGATCGGTAAATTCAAAGCCTTCGTATCTCCCCTTGTCAATGTTCATTCTGCCTCTCACCTGGAGGCGATCCTGCCAATCGTTCCCGCGCGGCTCCTCTTGCGGCAAGAGGGTGGCGATGTCCAGCTCGGGGGAGTTGAGAGTGAAAGTCAGTTGAGGTTTTTCCAGATATCTCCACCGACCGGCGAGATCGATTCTATAGCCGGCTACTTGACCTTTAACACCCTGAAAATCGAAGCCCTTGCCATCAAGTATCACCTTCCCGCGCACCTCGCGGAAAGGCTGCCGAAATATTTTAAGCGGAATCTGAACTCCGATCAGTTCCAGCGATCCGGTGAGATTCCGCTCCCCGGAAGGGGCTAAAAAGCCCTGATAGCGGAGACTGCCGCGGATGGTCCCCGCATCTTGCGGGGATCCCAGGGAAAGAAGGAGGCGAAGCGCCTCACCTGCCTTGACGCCGGAAGAATCAACGCTCAGGTCAAAAACCGGCTTTTCGGATAAGTTGCGGAGGGCAACTCTGATAAGCACAGGGGAACCCCCCAGCAAGGCATTGACCTTCTCAGCGCGGATCTCCTGCGGAGAAAAGGATAGCTCCCCCTTGACCTGAGACAGGGAGAAATCGTCAATCCGCAGGCGCGCATTCTCCAGCGATAGTCGACCTTCATAATGATGTGAGGAGGCAAAGTCCGTGCGCAACAACAGCCCGAACCTCCCTTTTCCGCTCAATTCCTGCAGGACCGCAACCGCTTTAGCCGCCTGGTCAGGAATAAATCCCGCTTTGAGCTGGTCCCGTAATTGCCGGAGATCGGCCTCGCCCTTTACCCGCAGTTCGAGATACTTGCGACCGGCAAGTATCCCCTTTTGACTTCCCTCGATTTCCGCCAAGCGCGAAAGACCGACCATACCCTTGAAATTTCGGTAATAGAGAACCCCCTTTTCCAGCACGATCCGCCCGCTGATACCCCGCAGAGGGAGAGGATGATCTCCAGGCAAGTTGCCTCCCATCCCCTTAACCTCCGCATCCAGCCACAGGGTGTTTTCGAAGCCGGGCTCAAACATACGGCGGATACCGGAAAGGGGGCCGCCTACTCCTGCCTTCGTCAATTTCACTTCTCCCTGATTCATTCCCTTTACCAGAACCTCCCACTGGGGTGAGTGGAGAACCTTCAAAGGAACGTATTTCCGTACCCGAACGAGCGGCAGGAAAGGTGTGGTGAGGTTGACTTCCAGAAACGGTTCTTTCTCTCCCAAGGAGCGCATGGATCCCTGCGCAGATAAATTGATCTCCGTGGAGTGGATCTCGAGACGCGGGAAACGAATCTCTTGGGGTGTCCACTCCATCTCCAATTGCAGCCGGCCGCTTCCGGGGGAAACAGGGCCGGCGAAGATATCGGGCGCGTCAACTTCGAGCTCTTTGAAGTCTATCTGCCCCTGGACTCGGAGTCGTTGGGCCGGGCTTCCCTGCCAGCGGAGAGTCGGGGCAAGGATCCCGCGGACGCCTCGGACCGGGAGCAGCCGGGCAAAATATTCCCGCACCAGACTCGCGGGCAAACCCTCCATCCGGGTTTCTGCCTCCAACCATGCTTGGCCGAGATCAAGACCGGCCTCCGGAAAAAGAATCTTTCCCTTGGATATGAGCTGGACCCTGGAACCATCACCTTGCTGCTCCATGGCCGTCTTCAAGCCAAACTCCACCGCCAGTCTTCCCTCTTCGTGAGCAATGCTCTTCAGCGAGGCCTCCGCTGCAGAACGGGCCAGATCGCTTGCCCGGATGCGGCGGATGGTCAGCTCCAAGTCCCGCAGGTAGGTAGAGGCGCGGTTGGCCTCCGGTTGAGGATCCGCAAAGAGGACCTCCCCTTTCTCGATTTTGATCTCGTGCAGATCCAGAGTGAATTGATCTTCGGCCTGCTTCCTGAAGGGAAGCTGGGCCATCCAACCGGGTAAGGGAATTTTTCCCTGCTCGTCCCGCTCAACCCTCAATGTCGGGCGATAAAAACGAATCTCGTTAAAAACCATCTTGCGCTCTAACAGCGGCAGCAGGGCTACCCGTATCAGGGCCTTCTCAGCCGTGATCACGGGACGGTCCTTGTCAGGCTCGATCAAAGCGATATCGCGGAAGGAAATACCCACGACGCGCCCCATCTGCAACTCCGCTTCACCCACCCTAACTTTCAAATGCGTTCGCCTTTCAATTTCGCTGATGAGGAATTGACGAAACTCACCGACCTGGATAAGATGGTAAAGGGAAAAAAGCAGGACAGCGATAAAAAGCGCTAAAGCGATCGCGGAAAGACCAACGATTTTGAAGACTTTCTTCATAGGGCAAAGAGGGTATCTCAATTCATGCTAAAGGAAGTTCAACCCAGGCGCAAGCCGCAGGCAAGCATTGCCTTGACAGCATCCGGCTAACTTGCTACAAAAACACAACTTGTGCCATTGGGCATGGGAAGATTGTCTCTGGAGGGGGGCCTTATGATATTGGAAAGAGAAGAGGATCTGCTAAACAGCAGGGATGTTGCCAGGATCCTGGATCTCAGCCCTGACACGGTGAACGAGTTTGCCCGCAAAAACATACTGCCCGGTTTCAAGAAGGGCAAGCAATGGCGTTTTCGCAAGAGAGACATTTCTTCATTCAACAAAAAACAAACCAGGGAAATCGGAGTCGCGTGATTCCCATCAAGATGGACATCGAGGTCCGAGGTCGGAATCATGAGTGAAATAGAGGCGCATGAAAGTAAGCTCTACTCGGACTTCGCACCTCTTTATGACAAAGTATTCGGCAAGATTTTTTCCTCCCGCTTAAGACAAGTTATCCGATCCCTCGACATTCCCCGTGGCGCCAAGGTGTTGGAAGTAGGGGCCGGGACCGGCACTTCCTTTCCCGCTTATCCCCCTCACTGCGAGGTGACCGGAATCGATCTGGCGCCCGACATGCTGGCTCGCGCCCAGGGAAAGATCCTTGAGAATGGGTGGACCCACCTAAAAGTCCTGGAAATGGATGCCCTCCAGCTGAAGTTCCCGGACGACAGCTTCGATTACGTGATGGCCTTTCACGTAGTCACGGTGGTCCCCGACCCAGTCAGGATGATAGAAGAAGCGAAACGAGTTTGCCGTCCGGGAGGAAAAATCGTCATTGTGAACCATTTTACCAGCGATTTTCCGCTGCTGGGATTTTTGACCGAGATCTTGGATCCGGTGACCCGGCGACTCGGATGGCGCACCAATCTTCGACTCCGGCCTTTTATCGAGGCGACAGAACTCAAGGTAGAAAAGGCCTACAAGCTCTCCAAGCTTTCTCTCTATACGGTTCTGGTAGGCTGCAATCAGCAAAACGGTCACCGCGGGGCTTAGGCGTTCTTGAGCACGATCCCTTCCATGACGTTGGCCACATCCTCACACCGATCAATGGCGTTCTCCAGGGTCTCGTAGATCTCCTTCCACTTGATGACTTCAAGAGGATCGCTCCCGGGCTCGAACAATTTCGCCACCGCTGCCCGGCACACATAATCGCCTTCGTTTTCCAGACGACCGATCTCGACGCAGTTCCTCATGATGGAATCGGCCCCCTTCAAGCGCCGCAACTTAAAGACCGCCTGTTCCAACTCCTTGACGCACTGGACGAGAACGCCTACTAGAAGGACAGCCTCCTCGTTGGTCTTGCCGATCCTGAAGAGACTGAGACGCTCGGCGCATGCCTCGATATAGTCCAGGACATCGTCCAGCGAGGTAATCAGATTGTGAATATCCTCCCGGTCCAAAGGGGTGACAAAGGTAAGATTGAGCATTTCAATCGTGTCATGCGTAATCACGTCGCCTTCGTGCTCGGTGTCTTTGATCTTCTTCGCTTTCACCTGGACCTCTTTGAAATCCCGGATCAAGTCTTCCAGCTGCGTGGCCCCCTCCACCACCTTATTGGCACTGGCCTCGAAAAAATCGTAAAACTTCTCGTCTCTCGGAAGAAAGCGCATAGGCAAGCTCCTAATAGTTTTTGATCTTTACTCTTCCTGCTTCTTTGTCCCTTTGGGCGTCTCGCCCGCCGGTGCATCGCCCCCGGGGGGACCCAGATTGCGGAAGAACCGATAGATAGAAAAAAGCCAACTCCCCTTCACGTCGCCCACCAGCCCCTTAGCCTCTTGATAAAGCTGGGGATCGTTCACCAGGGCGCCAATCGTCCCCTCGCCCCTGTCGATCTTCCCCGTGATCTGGGCCAGATCCTTGGTAGTTTGCTCCAGGTGTCCCAGAAGGCGATCCGCATACGGTTTATCGCTCATCAGTCTCTGCAATATACCCTCACCTTCCCGCAGCTGGCGGGTGACGTTCTCGAGGTTAGCCGTGGAGCGCCGCAGGCTGGCGAGGATTTCCTTTCCGGCATGGGGATCTTGAATCAGCGTCCCCAGGGTTCCTTCCCCCTGCTCGATTTTTTGCGTGGTCTTTTGCAAGGACTCGGATGCCCTGCGCAACTGATTTAAGCCGGCCTTTAAATCCTCCATGATCGCCTGCCCCGCCTCTTTATTTTGCACGAGTTGCCCCAAGACCCCCTCCCCTTTTTCTACCGATCGGAGAACGTTCTTTAAGGATGCTGAGGCAGAGCGGAGATTGTTGGCAGTATCATTCCATTGCGCTTCATGGCCCGCAGCAACCATCTGTCCGAGCAATCCTTTGCCCTCCGCTACTGATTTCAGAATCGTCTTGAGGGAACTGGCCACCGCGGCAATATTCTGAACCGTGTCTCCGCTCTCGCCCAAGAGCGACTCATAGTCCAGCGGATCCACGGAAGCGATCAGCCCGCCTGGGGGCAAAGGCTCGTTCTGTGGGCTACCGCCTGAAAGCTCGATGAACTTATCTCCCAAGACCCCCTGGGTGCGGATTCGAGCTACCGTGTCCCTGCGCACACGGGGCGCCACCTCCCCGACCACCTTGACCTGAACCACGATAAAATTCTCTTCCACGTTCGAAGGAAAAGTCAGGCCCTCGACCGAGCCTACCCGGACGCCTTTGAGGGTAACTTGGGCGCCTTCCCGCAGGCCGATCGTGCGGGTAAAATGGATCTCGAAGGGCACCTTGCTCTCGAAAAAGCGCCTTTCTTTGCCCATCAAAAAGATGGTGCCGCTCAGAACGATCAGGGCAGTTACGATCAGCAGCCCCACCTTGATCTGCAGGGCCGGGGTGGGTATCATACGAAAGTCTCCCTCATCCGCTGAAAAGAAATTCATGCAGCGCAAGATCCTTAGATGCATGAAATTCTTCCCTCGTGCCAACAAGCCGGATCTGGCCTTTCTGGAGAAAGGCAAGTCGATCCGCCACCGCAAAGGCGCTCTGAAGATCGTGAGTGACTACAACCGAGGTGACGGACAGTTTTTTTTGCAGCTCACTGATCAATCGATTAATACGATGGGTCATCACAGGGTCGAGCCCGGTTGTTGGTTCGTCATAGAGCAGCGCCTCGGGTTTTAAGACCAAAGCGCGCGCCAGCGCCGCCCTCTTCTTCATCCCCCCACTCATTTCGGCGGGATAGAGATCCTCGCTCCCCTCCAGACCCACTAAAGAGAGGGCCTCGCGTACTCTATCTCGGATCTCCGCCGGCGACAACGCCGCGTGCTCGTTGAGCGGGTAGGCGATATTCTCCCCAACGGTCAAAGAATCGAAAAGGGCGCAACTCTGAAAGACCATCGCCACTCTTTTTCTCACCTCTGTGAGCTCGTCCTCCTCCATGCGGGATATCTCCAAGCTATCCAAAAACACCTGCCCGGTCTGCGGACCGATCAGCCCGTTCATATGCTTGAGAAGGACGGTTTTCCCGGAACCGCTGCCACCCAGAATCACCATGGTCTCACCCCGCTGCACCGTCAGATTCACGCCTTGAAGCACCGCCTTTTCACCAAAGGACTTGAAGAGGTTCCGACATTCGATGAAGCTGTTAGTGCTCACAGCTGGAGAAAAAGCTTGGTTAAGAAGAAGTCCGACACGAGAGTGGTGATGGAGGTGGTCACCACTGTCTGCGTGGTCGCCTGGCCCACCCCATCTGCCCCGCCGGTTACCTGTAGTCCATTATAGCAGGCGATGATGCCGATGAAAAAGGCAAAGAAAAAGGTCTTTCCCAGGCCGCTAAAGAGGTCCTGGAATTTGATGAACTGGATGATCGAATTCAAGTAAAAATCTGCGCTGATATCGAGCTCCATCGCGCTGATGAAGAGACCTCCCATTACTCCCACAAAATCGGCCAGAACGGTAAGCAAAGGGAGCATGATCATGAGGGCCACCAGCCGGGGCAAGACCAGTTTCTGGACCGGGTTGATTCCCAGGGAACGCATGGCGTCGATTTGCTCGGTGACCTGCATCGAGCCAAGTTCCGCTGTGATCCCTGCCCCTACGCGTCCCCCGATCATAAGGGCGGTCAGCACCGGTCCCATCTCGCGCAACATCGAGAGCGCCAAGATCCTCCCGGCATAGGGTTTGGCGCCAAAACGTGTGAGATAATTGCCCATCTGCAGGGCGAGGACCATGCCGGTAAAGACCGCGGTGAGGAGCACAATGGACAGCGAGCGGACCCCGATCCGCTCCATCTGCCCCAAGATCAGCTGGCCTTCCCATCGCTTATGGAGACGCCGCACCACTTCATAGCAGAGAAGGCCAAGCCCCCCCAGATATTCACTCGCTGCTTCGATAGGGTAAAGACCCTTGAAGCCCCATTTCTGCGTGATCTCTCTCATAGCGGATCTTAAGCTCTCTCAGCGAGGGAGCTCTTTGGAGTCTTCCTTCTTAGCGTTTTTCTCCCCCTTGGCGCCCTCCTCCGACTCATCGCCGCTGATTCCCTTTTTGAAATCACGGATGGCTTTGCCCAATCCACTCCCGATCTGGGGGAGTTTTCCCGGGCCGAAGACGATCAGGGCAATGATTAAGATAATCAACAGCTCTTGAAACCCGAGTCCGAACATAAGCCCTCCTTACCCTTTCCTTTTCAAGGCGAAGAATACTGCGTTATCCCCTCGCTGCACAAGCAGCAATAACCGGTCGCCTCTTTTGCCCTGCCTGACGGAGTTCTCGAAATCTTTGACCGTGTTTACCGGACGCTGGTTGACTTCCCGGATAACATCTCCAGCTTCGATCCCTGCTTGATCTGCCGGACTGCCCGGCTTGACCTCGACGACGATCACTCCCTTGGTCGAGCTTAACCCGTGGCGTCGGGAAAGCTCAGGGGTCACTTTCTGCACCCTGACGCCGAGCTCCGCATCTTTCCCCTCGGCTTGTGCGACCACCTCTCTCTCTTCGGGAAGCTCTCCGACCTTCACGGGGAATATCCGTTCGAGCTTCTCGCGGAAGATCTTGAGCGTAATCCTTTGGCCGGGAGGGGTGTCAGCGACCAGAGAGGGGAGGTCTTGACTCTTCGGCAGCGGCTTGCCGTTGAATTCCCGGATGACATCGCCCGGCTTGATCCCGGCCTCTGCCGCCGGGCTGTTGTCCGCCACCTCGGTGACCACAGCCATAACCCCGGCGCCGCGCGTAAGCCCCAGGGACGCGGCCAGTTGGGGCGTCACATCCTGGGCGCGAATGCCCAACCACCCGCGCACGACCCGTCCGTTCTTCCTCAGCTGATCAACGATTTTTTTTGCTAGATCAACCGGGATGGCAAAACCGATGCCGATGTTACCGCCGCTCTGGCTAAAGATAGCGGTATTCACACCGACAACTTCTCCCTGCACGTTGATGAGCGGCCCCCCGCTGTTTCCAGGGTTGATGGAGGCGTCCGTCTGAATGAAGTTGTCGTAAGGTCCGGCGCCTATCACCCTCCCTTTAGCGCTGACAATACCGGCAGTCACTGTGAGCTCGAGACCGAAGGGATTCCCGATGGCCACGACCCAGTCCCCCACATCGAGACTTGCCGAGGTTCCCCAGCGCGCCACCGGCAGATTGCTCGGTCCCTTTCCGACCCTGATCAGCGCCAGGTCGGTCTTCTCGTCTTTGCCAACGACCCGGGCCTCATGCTCCGTCTGATCCGAGAGTTTGACCTTGATCACATCCGCGTTTTTGACCACGTGGTAATTGGTCAGGATCTCGCCTTCCTTGCTGATCAAGATTCCCGAGCCCAAGCTGCGCTGCGGCGCTTCTCTAGGGACCGCCTCTCCGAAGAAGCGGTTATAAAAGTCCTCCAACGGATCCAGCCCGCCAAAGGCCCCGCCCGGTCCTGTTCGGCCGGGCCGCTGCGTGGTGGTTGAAATGTTAACCACTACCGGCATGGTTTTCCGCGCAATCGAGGAAAAAGAGAACGAGCGGCCATCGCTGGGAGGGGTATTGGTAGCCAGAACCGGCGCAATCACCGGAGTGTGGAAGATGATCGCCGCCAAGACAAACGAGCCGATGGCTGCCGATATCAGGGCCCCAAAGGGATATCTCTTTTGCAACATCGGGTTTCTCCTTTTCCCTGCGAAAATACCATAGAGTACCATATCAGATTTCGGGAGACCTTTTAAGCGCCATTCAAGACCAATCTGAATACATTTGCAAATTCCAGTATCAGCGGTTAAGAAGGGGTGGAAGGGAAACCGCCCTCGGGATCCTGAGCACTTAAAGTCAAGATAAAAACCATGGTCTTATTTTTCGAAATGTTTGCTTCCGAACTCATTGGTGATCCGGTGGTCGATTGCCTCGAGCAGAATGTCGGCAAGATCAAAGACATCATTGTGACTCTGGGGGAGCCGTTTCCGAAAGTTATCGGGCTTTTAGTGGCACTATCCGACGGAAAACGGGAAGCCAGGGTTCTTTTGATTGGAGAGATCAATCTGATCGGCAAGCAGTTCGTCTCTACCCATCCGGCAAAGGATCGCATCGTCTGGACAACGATTCGCGAAGGGGATGTCCTCTTAATGCGGGACGTTGTGGACCGGCAGGTGGTGGACCTTGAGGGCGCCCGCGTTATCCGCGTAAATGACCTTAAGTTGGCCAAGGTGGAGCAAGACGTGCGCTTGATCGCCGCGGATGTCGGCCTGAGGGGGATGCTTCGTCGCCTGAGCTTGGAGAAAACGGTCAGTTGGTTCCTGGATTTACTTGGCAAGAAAATCCCCGAACAGTTAATTGGCTGGGATCATGTCCAAGACCTGTCCGGAGGGAAGATCTCGGTTCCGAGCAAGACCATCACCGACCTGCACCCCGCAGATGTTGCCCAAATCATTTCTCAGGTGAGACCCGATGAAAAGACTTTCATTTTCTCCACCCTCTCCAATAACACTGCCGCAGAGGCGCTCCACGAGCTGGAGCCGATGCTCGCGGCGGTCTTGATTGCAAAATTAGATACCAAAAAAGCCCTTGGAATCCTGGAAAAAATGCCGGCAGACGAGGTTGCCGATATTCTCGGCGACCTGCCGTCGGAAAAATCGCAGCAACTCCTCTCTCTCATGCGCGTGCGCAAGGCGACTCAGATCCGGAAACTGTTGCAGCATAGAGATGAAACGGCCGGCGGATTGATGACCACGGAGTTTATCGCTTTGCCCCAGAATTTAACGGCCGAACAAGTCATTTCAAGACTGCGGGAAATCGAGCCGGATGCCGAAACCATATACTACCTCTACGTCGTGGATGAAGCGGGACATCTGGCCGGGGTTTTATCTCTGCGCCGTCTCATCACCTCGCCGCCCGATAAGTTGATCTCCGAAATCATGATCAAAGAAAACATCACCGTTTCTCCGGAAATGACCCATAGAGAAGTTGCCAACTTCATCTCGAAATACAACCTCCTTGCCGTTCCGGTCGTCGACCAGGACAAGAAAATCCTCGGGATAGTAACCGTCGATGACGTCATGGACTTCATCCTGCCGCCAATTTCGCGAAGAAAAAGGCGGATGTTGGGATAAAATGCGGGGCCGGAAGAGATTCCTTACCGATTCGACTTACCTGAGGTTGCGACTCGCGGCTTTTTTGTCCGTCGTGGGGCCGGGCATTATCACCGGCACAGCAGACAACGATGCCGGTGGGATCGCGACCTACTCCGTCGCCGGCGCGCACTTCGGATATCAAATGCTGTGGATGCTCATTCCCATCAGCATCATGCTTTACGTGACCCAGGAAATGGGGGCGCGGTTAGGAATCGTCACCGGCAAAGGATTGGGAGACCTCATTCGCGAGAGATTCGGCCTGCGCTCCGCGGTGATTGTGGCCGTATTGGTTTTCGCCGTTAATTTTGCAAACGTGCTTGCCGATGTCGCCGGCATAGCTTCGGTCGCGGACATCTATCGCATTCCCCGCGTCATTTTCGTGACGATCTTCGCGATCGGCATCTGGTACGTGCTTTTAAAGGGAACTTTCAACTTCGTTCAAAACATCTTTTTAACCTCTTCGATTTTGTTTGTCTGTTACATCATTAACGGTTTCATAGCCAAGCCGGATATTCCCGCGGTGATCCGAGGGAGCCTGCTGCCCTCGCTGCGAATCGAGCGCGATTTTATTTTTACCGCTACGGCTATGATAGGAACCACTCTGACGGTGTGGGGACAATTCTTTGTGCAGTCTTACTTCGTAGACAAGGAAGTAGATAAAAAGGACTTGAAGAGCGCGCGCTTGGATATCTTCTTGGGCTCCCTCTGGGTCGTTTTTGTGGCGTTTTTTATTTTTATTTCCGCGGCGGCAACTCTCTATGTTAAAGGAATCCGCATCGAATCCGCCGCCGATGCGGCTTTGGCATTAGGCCCCCTCCTTGGACCGGCGGCGAAACATCTTTTCGCCTGGGGCCT
>MGRY01000142.1 GCA_001799045.1 Deltaproteobacteria bacterium RIFCSPLOWO2_02_56_12
ACATTGGTCAAATCTGCACCGCTCAAAGACATAACCGTCTATGTAAAGGGTGGTATCCTTGAACCACCTATCCTGAATGATTGGAGGTTGGGGAGTAAAGGTCGGCGCACCCAGCAAATCGGACAAGCGAAGTCCTTCCAGCTGGGGCAACCGCAGTGCTTCTGGTAGCGTCTTGGGTTTGTCTGGTTTGGGATAGACCACAGTGTCCCTAATACTCCAGTGCGTTTTTCATGTAAAGACCATTGCCTACGTGATTCGTCGCCGTATGGTGGTTCAACCGTTCGACTTTACTCACGGCCCTGAGACCCTCGAAGGGGAAGCTCACTGCCCTGAGACTGTCGCATGGGAGAGTAGGTCGCCGCCGGATTTAAGATTCAAAAGGCCCGTGGGTCCAGTGCCCCCGGGCCTTTTTGTCTGTTAATATCTGCTTCTTGATGGTAAGATTATACGAAAAAGACGCATCGGTTAAAGGATGCGGTTGCGGTGCTGAGAGGGCTACTTGTCGGTCATTGAGCGGATCCGAAAGAAAATTAGGGGCGGTGATTATGAGTTTACAATCCCGCATTTCTTTGAAGAAATGGCCGAGGATAACTTGATTTTTGCCGATGTTGAAACGACTATTGCGAATGGTAGAATCCGTCGAAAATACAAGCGAGACCCTCGCGGAACAAGGTATGAAGTTATAGGCGCGGCGATTGATGGCCGAGAGGTTGCGGTGATTTGTAGGTTCAAAAGCACGGGTAAGCTGCTTTTGATTACGACGTATGCAGATTGAATAGTTGGCAATGAGGAACAGAGCTATGAAGTACAATTACGGAGAATGTGAAATCTGCGATGCAAAGCTTGTAGGGAAGCAGATCAAGCAGGACTTTTGGATTCGCGGGAAGTTAGTCGTCATCGACAATGTTCCTGCCGGCGTCTGTCCGCGCTGCGGTGCAAAAGTAGTACGATCAGAAGTTGGAAAACGCCTTGCGGAGATTCTAGAGAGTCCAAGAAAATGGTCGAAGGCACCCGTCATCCGGGTTCCGGTCGTAGAGTTCCCCTGAGGTTGTTTTCGACAACAGGATCTATGGAAGGAGATCGTTGCGATTTTTGCTTAGAGGGCAGGCTCAAAGCCCAAGAGGTGCGGGAGTATTATCGTGCCGGAAAGGGCCTTGTCGTAATAGAAAAGGTCCCAGCCTATGTTTGTGAGAAGTGTGGGGAGCGGTATTATCAGGCACACGTGGCTAAACAGATGCGCCAACTGGCTAAAAGGGCGCCGCGCGTCAAGGCAAGAATTTCCTTTCCTCTGATTCGCTTTCAGGAGAAGAGAGCCTCAGCATAGCCCGAACTCGGTCGTTAAACCCGCCAGCGCTCTCTAAGATCAGTTTTGAGTTTTAAATTTTGAATTATTAGATAAGCAAATAGGTATCCAATGGCTGAGCGGCTTGTTGTTCTGCAATAGGGAGCCAAGCCGGGGATCACCTGCTTGGCGAGCACTATTCTCTACCCGAAAGTCGGCTACTCGCATATTCGGCCACCAGAGCCGCCAGTATCCATATGGGGCCGCTCAGCAGGCCTCCCAAAAGATTAATGACCTGAGCCGGTAAGTAATCTGGTTGGTTTGACGCCTCAATCACACCCTTGATAATCGATAGCCCCCATACCACGCTCACAATCAGAATCGCTCTCTGATGAGACCTGTGCCAGACGGAGCGTATCCCTTGAATTGCGCTGAGTAGGGACAGGGCGCCTGAAATACCGATCAGACTGTGGCCCACCGCCTCAAAACCGAAAATTCCCAATACCCAGCCGATAAGGACCAGTGGAAAAGTCAGCCAAAACACCCGCCACGGATGCTCAACCCAATAGTGAACCGACCCTTCTGCCCTTAGAGAAAGCCATCCCGCAAAGGCCCCGAGGAGCAGCGGCTCAACAACCCATATGAGTGCCAATAGGAAGAAAACCGACATGAGTTGGCGAATTTTACTCCCAACTTTGACTGAAACCAAGGAGATTTTTCGAGGTCTTCGCTCTACGTTTCAGTCCGTCGCGTAAAAAAAGCCTACTGCAAGGCAACCAGAGCGTCGCCCACGATCACGCCCGAGCCCGCCGGCAACACGAAGAGAGGATTGATTTCCAATTCAGCTATTCGTTCCTGCCACTGGCAGGCGAGTTGCCCAACCCGGCACAGAACTTGTGCCAGCGCCTCCAGGTCGGCAGCCGGGCGGCCCCGAAAAGCGGTCAGGATGCGGTACCCGCGAATTCTCCGGATCATCTCCCGGGCCTCGTCCAGCGTCAGTGGCGCCGGCCAGACCGCAAAGTCTCTGATCGCCTCTACGAAAATTCCCCCGAGGCCGAAAGTCACAACAGGCCCAAAACGCAGGTCCTGCCGCACCCCTACGATGACTTCCCTCGTCTCGCCGCCAATCATCTCCTCCACCAGGACGCCATCCAACCGCGTCTCTGAATTCCACTTCTTGGCCTGCTCCACAATCTCCTCAAAAGACCTCTCCACTTCCTCCGGGCTGTTAAGGTGCAACCGGATCACCCCGGCCTCCGTCTTGTGGAGCAGGTCCGGGGAGGAGGCCTTCATGGCAACAGGGCCACCAATGCCGCCGGCTAATGATCGTGCTTCAGCAGCGTTGCGGGCCAGACCCCCGCGGGGCACCGCAAGTCCCCAAGCCTTCAACAGGCACTTTGCCTCCACCTCGCTCAAGGCGTTGCGTCCCTGATTCCTTGCCAGAGCCAGGATCTTCTCGACCTCAGACCCAAGATCGGGCCCTTTTATGGTCTGACCGGGCTGCCGGGAAAGAGCCCTCTCCCGAGTCGCCACATACTGAGCCATCTTGGCCAGTGCCCGAATTCCCCGCGCCGGCTCTGGGAAGACCGGGACACCGGCTCGCGCCAGGCTCATCCATATTTCCGTACGGGGTAGAGGAAACCAGTTCATCACGACGAGTTTGTCCGTGCCCTGGGCCACTTGGGCTATGGCGGTGGCGAGTTTCTCGTGCGCCCCCGGCACGATGCCGAAGAACATCACGACATTGTCCACGTTCGGATCTTTAAGAATCACTTCAGCGGCCTGGCTCAGAAGAGCCGGCCTGGCGACGGCCTCTGCCGTGACGTCCATCGGGTTGGTGAGGGACGCAAACGGGGGCATGATCTTTCTTAATTCTTCCTTTGTAGTCGGGGAGAGGTCCGAGAACTCCAGGCCCAATTCGCTTCCGACATCCGCCATCAGGATCCCCGCGGCTCCCGAGATCGAGACCACTTGCACACGCTTACCGCGAGGCCTCCGGGGAGCCTGAGCGAGGATGGCGAGGTCGAAGAGTTCATCCAGGCTTTCGGCACGCAGCACCCCGTTCTGGGAGAAAACAGCCTGATAGACCTCATCCGCACCCGCCAGCGATCCCGTATGAGAAACGCTGGCCTTGGCGCCCGCCTCGGAGCGGCCCGCTTTCATGATGATGAGCGGCTTGTCCAGAATCAAAGCCCTGCGAGCGGCAGCCTGGAAAGCCTGCCCGTCGCGGGCATCCTCCAGGTACCCCAGAACAAGGCGGACCTCCGGGTCCTCCAAGAGGTATTGCAGGTAATCAGTAAAACTCAGCACGCACTCGTTGCCGGTGGTGATCCAGTAACGAAACCCCAAGCCCCGCTCCCGCGCCGCCCCCAGAATATAGGAACTCAGGGCCCCGCTCTGGCTCACGAAGGCCGCCGGACCCGTCTCGGGAAATCCACCGTCGAGCCCCACGCTAAAAGAGGCTGTCACTCTCTCTGGAAAGTAGACGAATCCGGAGCAATTGGGTCCACAGACGGCGATCCCATACTCGGATGCAACCCGCTTTAACTCCTCCTGCAGGCGAACTCCTTCACCACCTACTTCGGCAAATCCGGAGCTGATGATAGCCGCCGCCTTCACTCCTTTGGCCCCACACTCCGCCAGGGCTTGGGGAACGGCAGAAGCGGGCAAAGTGATCACCGCCAAATCCACTTCACCCGGTATATCGGATAGCTTCGCGAAACAGGGCACCCCTGTAATCTCCTGGTATTTCGGATTGACGGGGTAGATGTTGCCCGCGTAGCCGAACTCCCGGAAAAAGCGAAAGGGTCTGCCGCTGAGCTTGGTTTGCTCTGTAGAGGCGCCGATCAAAGCCACCGAGCGGGGATGAAACAAGGCCTTGAGGTCCAAGGATTTTTCCACCTTGACGAAAATCAGAAGGAAGTTTATTCAGCAGCGCTTGCGCCAGCCCAACGACCATGGCAACGCGTTAACGCTTGCCATCCTTTTGCGTCAGCCAGGAAGCGGGAACGAAGTCTTTCAGCTCCAGGCGTTCGAAAACGTCCTTGGCAACCCTGTGCCTCGGAGTGAAAGTGTCCAAACGAGGCTTCGCTGTGGCGTCAATCCCCATCTTGGCCGTCACTCCGTCCTTCAAGTCGGAAGGATCGAGATCCGAGCCCCCGACATTGCTGATGATGGTTACGTCCCGGTCTGCCTGGCAGCGCGTGCCCACCGCCCACTGTACCCGCTGGTCGTTGAAGATATCGATATCGTGGTCCACTACGATCACGTGCTTCATGTACATATCAGACCCGAGGACCGCCAGGATGGCGTTTTTTCCCTGCCCCTCGGTTTTTTTCTCAATGGAGACATAAACTGTAAACGGCGCCGGAATCCGCACCGCCTTCACGGAGGGGACCATGGCCCTCACGGATCGGAAGAGATTGGCTTCCATGGGAATGGTGGAAAGAAGCAGATGGTCTATGTGCCCCACGGTGATATCGTGCAAAAAGGCGTCCTTGCGGTGCGTAACGGCCTTGACGTGAAAGAGCTCCCTCTTGCGGCTGCCCAGAGAATAGCCGGTAAACTCCCCGAACGGCCCCTCGTCCACTCTCTCAAACGGGGGGATCTCTCCTTCCAGAATCATCTCCGCTCGGGCCGGAACCTTCAGATCCATGGTCTCCGCGGGCACCACTTCCATCGCTTCGCCCGCCAGAGCACCCATCAGGTAAAACTCTTCCTCGTCGATCGAGCCGATATTCAGCGCTCCCAGACTCCAGGCGGGGTGCGCCCCCAAGATGACGGCAAGCTTGAGGGGCTGCTTCAACTTTTCGGCATTGGTGTAGAATTCCCAGAGATGCTTGGCCAGCGTCAGGTGGATGGAGGTGTGATTCTTGTCGATAAACATGAGGCGGTTGAAGCTGCAGTTCAGGCGGCCGCTCAGGGGATCTTTGGCCAGGGTGATGCCAGCCGTCAGATAAGGGCCGGCATCATCTTGATGATGGACGATCTGGGGGATGGCGCGTAGATCCACCTGGTCTCCCTTCAAAATGACCTCTTTGACAGGCCCCGTATCAACTTCTTTGGGTTGAATGGGGCGCTCAATGCGCCGCAGATAATTCGCCACGGCGCCCCGTGGGTCACTGCCGATGGCCGAGGCCAGGCGCCGGCGCGAGGCGTGCACATTTGTCACGACAGGGAATTTGGTGCCCTTGACGTTTTCAAAGACCATGATAGGAAACCGCCTCTCCTGCTCCAGCTTAACCACCAGAGCCGTGATCTCGAAGCGAGGATCCACCTCTTTGCTGATGGTTAAGACCTCCTCAGGAGATTCCTGCCGGACTTTTTCGATGAAGCTGCGCAGGTCTTGAGACATAAAAAGATTGGCTACCTCCTACTCTATAATCTTCGGACTCTCTTCGTCCAAAAAACGATGGCCGCAAAAGGGGCAGAGAAGCTGTATCTTCTTATGCCTGAACTCCTGCCAATGGCAGTAAAATTCTCCCCGGCATTTGGGACAAGTAGCCCAGAAAATCCTCGCCATTATGATACTCGCTCTCTGTCTTACACCTTGGGCAACCGCTCAAGATCAGCGCGGGAGATAAAATCTTCCAATCTGACCCGGGACAAAGCCTCCTCCGGCACCTCCACCCGCGCGGCAAAGGGTCGCTGCACCGGCCGGGTTGCGTCAATGATCATCTTCGCGGTCATGATGTCGTCGGTCTGGGACGGATCGAGGGTGTTTCCCTTGACGTTCCTGATGATGTCCACATCCTGGTCCGCCTGCACCCGCGTCGCCACAGCCCACATAACCTCTTCTTCATTATAGATGTTGATGTCGGCGTCCACCACAACAACGTGTTTGACGAAGTCGCACGCCCCCAGGGCCGTCAAGGCGGCTTGCTTGCTCTCGCCGTCCACCTTCTTGTCGATAGAGATGTAGCAGTTAAATCGACAACCACCCGAGATGGGGAAATGGACCGCCTTAGTGGTGGGCACGACTCCGCGAATGAGATTGAAGAGGCTCCCCTCCTTGGGAATTCCCCCCAGGACCCAGGTATCGCGATGGCCCGTGAAAATGTGCTGAAAGACGGCATGCCTGCGGTGCGTGACCGCGGTCACCTCGATGACCCAGCGAAGCCTCTGAGGTCCGTAATAGCCCGTGAATTCGCCAAAGGGGCCCTCGGCCTCCTTGAGGTTCGGCAGCACATGACCTTCGATCACGATCTCGGCGTCCGCTGGCACCATAAAATCCTTGCCCAAGGTCTCGGAGGCCGTGAGCCGGAGCGGTTCTCCCATAATGGCTCCTATGCGGGCGTAATCGTCAACTCCGAAGGGGGAGACATTCAAAGCCCCCAGATAGAACGAAGGATGATGGCTTATCACTATGGCAACCGGCGTGGGCCGTTTTTTTTCTTCATTCTTCCGATGGATCTGCCAGTTATGTCTGGGAGACATATGGATGCCCAGCCTTCTTGGCCCTTTAAGCATGGTGCGCAGAAAAGCGACGTTGTAAAAATCTCCGTCAGGGTCCTTCATTACCGGAGTCATGTCTATATAGGGGGCTGGGTCCATCGCGTGGTGGCGCACGATCGGAAACTCGTAAAGATCGACCTCCTCTCCGCGCTGCACCGTTTCTTTGACCGGGGCTTCTTGCTTAGGAATAATCACGGGCGGAAGCAGTATCGCCTCCCGGCGCGCATATTCCAGGCTCAATCCCAGCCCCTCATATTCTGGAGCCAATCCCAAGCCCAGGGCGCAGCGGCGCCGCGTAGCAAAAACGTTGCTTAAAAGCGGAAAGGAAGAGGGTTTTCCAGAAACGTCCAGCGGCTTTTCGAAAAGCAGCGCGGGAAACTTCTGGTCATTTTCCAGGTGTTGAAGGATAGCGGTGACCTCGAAATGGGCCGGGGATATCGCCCGCTCGACACGAACCAGATCATCGGGAAGCCGCTCCTGCAGCTCTTCGAGAAAGCCGCTAAGGTCCTTTCTCATCTTTTACTGGTTCCTGTGGCACTTTTTCAGTCTCTAGTTTTAGTCCTGTTAACTCAGCCAGAGCCCTTTTTACGTAAACCCTGGTCATACGCTTGCGGTACCAGTAGTCCAGATCAACATTGTCCACCGGATGGGAAACCTTGGCCGCAGCTTCGGCGACAGCTTCGATCATTTCCCGCGAGACCTTCTTGCCTTCGAGGAGACGCGAAGCTTCCTCCACGACCACTGGAGCCGATGCGACAGCCGTAAGAACCACCCGGGCGGAGCGGCAGATGCCTTCGCGGTCTAGCGCCATAGCGGCGGCAACGCCAAGCACGGGAAAATCGAAGGATCCCCGGCGGCGGAGCTTGAGATAAACATTGCGTTGACCAAAGGCGGCACGGGGGATCAGAATAGCCCGCAGCAGCTCATCATCTCTCTTGGTGACAAAATGCATCCCATCGTCCCGATAAATCTGCTCGAAGGGCAGCTTGCGAAGACCATCAGGGCCGGCTAGGAGCGCGACCGCGCCGAGGCTGCATAAGACAGGCGCCGTGTCCGATGAAAAGACCGCCAGGCATGATTTGCTCTTGGGCGCGACCAGGCAGATATCGCCGTCCTTCTTCATGCAAAAGCCCGCGGCCTGGCGCCAGAAAAACGTCTGGTCGTAGTAATTGCACCTGGTATCGACAAAGACGTTGCCACCTATGGTCCCCATGTTGCGGAGCGCAGGGGTTGAGACAGAACCGGCGGCGTGGGCCAAAGCGGGGAAGCGCTTATTGACCGCAGGGTTTTTAGCAACCACGGTTAAAGTTTCCCCCGCTCCTATCCACATCCCCTCCTTAGATCCCGGACGGATGCCTCTGAGTTCCGGGAGAAACCTTAGGGAGACCAAATAGCGCGGCGTAAATTGACCGCGCTTCATCTTGGGGTAAAGATCGGTTCCGCCCGCCACAGCCATGGCTTCAGGCCCCAGCTCCGCAAGCAGACGTCCGGCCTCTTTGAGCGACTTTGGCCTTATATAAGTAAAATCCGGTAGTCGAAGCATTGCCGCTAACTCTTCTGTGGAACTTCCACCCCTTCTCCCGGCCGCCACTTGATGGGTGGAGGAAAATCAAACGAGGGAACGGATACCGGCTTAAGTCGCCCTTCAAGGGCGCGCAAAACTTTGTCCGGAGTAATGGGCAGCTCATCAATTCTCACGCCGATCGCGTCAAACAGCGCGTTGGCTACGGCCGGGATCACCGGCAGAAGAAAACCCTGGCCGGCTTCCTTCGCGCCATAGGGACCTTCCGGATCATTGGTCTCGATCAGGATCGTCTCGATCTCCGGTGTCTCAAGGGTCGTGGGGCTCTTGTAGTCAAGGATCGAGGGAAATTTGTGCAGTCCGTTTTTTCTAAAGACCTGCTCCTCCATCAAGGCCTCGCCCAATGCCATGTACACGCTTCCCTCCGACTGCCCCTCTACCAGCAAAGGATTAAAGGCCCTTCCACAGTCATGGGCAATCCAGACTTTTTCGACCTTGATCTCGGCTGTCTCGGGATCGCAGGAAAGCTCCACAATGGATGCCGAGTAGCTGTACGCTGGCGTAAGACCGACGCCGGAACCCTTGTAATTCGCCGGGTATTTTGGCGGGCTGTAGCTTCCCGTGGCGCCCAGCGTCCCGAACTTCGTCTCCGCCTTCTCGACGCACTCGGCGAAGCTTATCGCCCGTTTTGGATAGCTCTGGCTGCGGACCTTTCCTTCGGCCATCTCCAGGTCGTCCACAGGCACTTCGAGAGCCTCGCCGGCAACTTGGAACAGCATCTCTTTCAGCTTGCGGCATGCCTGGATGGCCGCATTACCTGTCATGACGGTGACCCGGCTTGAGTAGCTGCCCAAATCGACCGGGGTAAGATCCGTGTCCGCCGTCACTACGCGGATGTCGGCCGGGTCCACGCCGAATTCCTCCGCCACTACATAGGCCAGGATGGAATCGGAGCCCTGTCCGATGTCTGTGGAGCCGCAAAAGACCGTGATTCCTCCGCCCCGATCCAGCCGAATCTGCACTCCCGAGTGCGGCATTCCATTCCAGTAAATCGGCAGTCCCGCCCCGCTGATGTAGGCGCTGGCAGCGAAGCCGATGCCGCGGCCATAGGGAAGCTGGTGGAATTTCTTCTTCCATTCCGCTCTGGCTGCGGCTTTTTCGATGCATTCCCTAAGCCCGGTCGTGCTGACCCTTAAGCCATTCACCGTAATCGAGTCAGGTTCGACCAACTGCTTGAGCCTGAGTTCGACGGGATCGATGCCCAGCTTGTCGGCGATCTTGTCGAGATGAACCTCCAGGGCGAAGCGCGGCTGGGGTGTGCCATGCCCCCGCTTTGGGCCACAAGGAGGCTTGTTGGTAAAAACCCTGACTCCTTCAAATTTATAGACGGGAAGTTTGTAACTAACCGTCTGGAGCGCGCCCGTGTAATAGACGGTCGCCAGCCCGTAGCTGCTGTAGCCGCCGCCATCCAAGAAAGATCTAAAGTGCATGGCCTGGAGCGTGCCGTCGTTCTTGACCCCGGTCCTGATCCACATCTTGACCGGATGTCTACCCCGGTGCACGTAGAAGGTTTCTTCCCTGGTGAGAGTGAACTTCACCGGCCTTCCGGTTATCATCGCGAGCTTGGACGCGCACATCTCGTGCGAGAAGGGATCGCTCTTGCCGCCAAAGCCGCCGCCAACCGGCGCCGCAATCACCCGGATACGGCTCATGGGCAACTTGAGAACCTTGGAGAGAGCCCGGTGCAGATAATGGGGCGTCTGGGTGGAAGACCAGATAGTGAGTTTATCCTCCGGACCATATTGGGCCAAAGCGCAGTGCTGCTCCATCGGCAGGTGCGCGTTGCCCTGAAAGAAAAAGGTATCTTCAAAGATCTGATCGGCCTGTGCAAAACCTTGAACTACGTCGCCGAACTCAAAAGAGACGGCCTTCTGGATATTCGCCCGGCGATTCCACGCATGAATTCGCTCGCTCTCTTCGGTGCAAGCAAGCGCCTCCTCAATGGAGAGGATCGGTTTTAGCGGCTCATAATCCACCTCGATGAGCTTCAGGGACTCCTCCGCCACCGCCTCACTGGAAGCTGCCACTGCTGCCACCGGATCACCCACATGCCGGACTTTCTCACCGGCCAGCGCCTCTTCATCCTGGGTCGACGGCATGATGCCAAACCTCTCAGGGAGATCCGCGCCGGTAATCACCGCATAGACGCCTTTAAGCTTGGCGGCTCGGTCAGTCTTGATCCCGCGGATACGCGCATGCGGCAGCGGGCTACGGAGGAGCTTCCCATAGAGCATGCGGGAAAGCTCGAGATCGTCGGCATAACGGGTATCGCCCGTGGATTTCGCCAGGGCGTCCACCTTCCGGAGAGGCTTACCAATGACGGAAAATTTCTTTTCTCGCATCAAGCCACCTCCCCCTTGACCACAAGCTCCACCGCATCGAGGATCTTTGTATAGCCCGTGCAGCGGCAGAGGTTGCCCGCCAGCGCCTCACGAATTTGCTCCCGGGTGGGATGCGGGTTCTTATCCAGAAGCGCCCTGGAGGTAAGCAAGATGCCAGGTATGCAATAGCCGCATTGGGTCGCGCCGAGATCCGCGAAGGCACGTTGGAGCGGGTGGGGCCGACCGTCTCTCATGAGCCCCTCAACCGTGACGATGTCCGCGTCTTCCGACTCCACGCCCAGCACTAAACAGGAAAGGACCGGTTCGTCGTCTATCAGGACCGTACAGGTTCCGCACTCGCCCAGCTCACAACCGTGTTTGGTGCCGGTCAGCCCAAGATCTTCGCGCAGCACCTCCAATAAGGTCTTGTTGGTTTCGGTTGCGACTTCTTTGACCTCCCCGTTGACCCTGAGGCGGAGGAGCCGTTTAGTTAATCCGTTCTGATTCAGCTTTGCCGTTGACTCTTTTCTGCTCTTTCTCATCATCTCTGTCCTATAACTTAAAGAATCTTTTAGCCTTAAGCTCAAAACGAGGCAAGCTTCCCGGCGCAACCATCTCCACTTGCGGCCGAAGCCCGATAGATTGTCGGAACCGGCCCATGACCTTCTCCTCCAGGCCCTTAGAGGAGCCATAATCCGCCCTGGGCTCCAATATCAGCTTTAACTCCGAAAGGGCCCCACGCTGAGAAATCTCTACACGGAATTCCTCAACCTCAGCAAACTCCCTCATGACACTTTCGATGGCGCTGGGGAAGACATTCACCCCGCGCACAATGATCATATCATCTATTCGGCCTAAGACCCCCCCCTGAAATAGCATAAAAGATCGGCCACATACACAGGGACGATAACTAGGTTGAACCAAGTCGCCGGTCCGGTAGCGGATCAACGGGCTGCCAATCCTTCCCAGGTTGGTGATAACCAGCTCGCCCCTTTCTCCTTCCTGCACTGCTGCGCCGGTTTCAGGATGAATCACCTCGGCAATAAACTCGTTCTCATTGACATGGACTCCTCCCGGCTGAGGCTCGCACTCAAAGCCATAGGCGCCCACCTCGGTCGCACCCGGGTGGTCATAGCACTTGGCCCCCCATGCCTCTTCGATCAGCTTTTTCGTACTGGGAATGCTCGCCCCGGGCTCTCCCGCATGGATGGTAATTCTCACCGCCGAGTCGCTTGCCAGATCGATGCCGGCTTTTCTCGCCTCGGAGGCCATGTGGACCGCATAGGTAGGCGTGCACACAACCACGGTCGCCCGATAATCGATAATGGCCTTGAGCCGCTGAGAAGTGGATTGACCCCCGCCCGAGATCGCCAGGGCGCCGAGCTTACGCGCCCCTTCCCAACCGCTCCAAAAACCAATGAAGGGCCCAAAGGAAAAAGCGAAATAGATTCGATCTTCCGGACGAACCCCGGCCGCTTCAAAGATTACTTTCCAGCACTCGGCCCACCACTGCCAGTCCGCCTCCGTATCGAACCAATACAGCGGCTTTCCCGTTGTGCCGGAGGTTTGGTGAACCCGAATGTATCTCTCTAAAGGATAAGTCAAGTCAGTGCCGAAAGGGGGGTGATCCAGTTGGTCTTGAACCAGCTCGCTCTTGGTGGTGAAAGGCAACTCTTTCAGCTGTTCTAGAGAGTTAATCTTCAAAGCGCCATTCTTTAATAGTTTCTTGCGGTAGAATTCATTGGTCTCAAGAACCTGCTGGAGCATCTCCCGCAATCTCTTAACCTGATGCTCTTCCAGGGCTTTTCTGCTCAAGGCGGTCATCCTCCCTCTAACTCTCAACCAAAACCAATTCCTCAACCGGCGTTGCGAGCGGCTGCAGGCCATCGTGCTGAACCAGGAAAGGCTGGGAGATCAGAGCGCTGCCGCACTCTTTCCCGGCCAGACAGACGCGCAGCGTCAGGACCATGCCGGGTTGAATTTTGCCTGCTCCCTCTCGGCCCAAGAACGGCGCCTCGTCGAGCTCCAGCCCCACCCCGTTTCCCAGGCCGTAGGACTCCAGACACATCTTTACGGCCGGTGAAGGGATCTCCAAAAGCCACTTTGCTGTGTCAGAGCTGCCAACCTTGATACTATCCACCAGCTTCCGGAACAGACCCTTAGCCAAGTTATAGCTTCGCACCAACTCCTGGGACGGGCTTCCAAGACAAAAGGTTCGGCCCAATTCAGCCCAGTAGCGCTGATACGATGCCGCCACCGCGACGAGAAGCGCTTCCCCTTTGCGAATGGGAAAAGGAGCTGCGGGGCGCAGACCTACCTCCGGCTCGGAGGAGCGAGCGATCAAAAACCTAAAATCCTCAACCCCCTGACACCGCGCCTCGCGCTCCACCAGGGCCATCACCTCGTATTCTTTCTGCCCTACCCGAGCCTCTTTTTCAAACCGAGCGAGGGCCTGCTCCAGGATCCGGTTGGTTTCCTTCAATAAGTTTTGCTCGGCGGGCGACTTCACGAGACGAAGCGAAGCCAAAAAATCACTCAAATCGCACAGCTCCGCGCTGTCGAGCAGCTTGGCCAGACCGTTCCATTCCCGGATGTTGAGCTGCTCCTGCACGGACACAAGCCCGACCCGCTTAGGCTTAAGCTCACGGGCCTTGAGGGCGTCGCCCAGACCCTGCGCGAACTGCCCTACGGAGCGCACCTCGTCAATCCATGTGAGTGTCTTAGAAAACGGATTGTTACGGCTCGGTTCCTGGACCACCAGCGCCGGCTCGCCTTGCCGGGGAATCACGGCCAGGGCGCCGCGATTCTTGGGCATAAAATGCGAGACAAATGCCAGCTGGCCGAAGCGCCGGGAGTCGCCGTAAACCAGCAATAGATCGACATCCCGCTCCTTCATCCCGCGCCTGACATGGCCGAGACGGCCGCGGAACTCATCCTCAGAGACGCGTTCCCGATCCCAGATGCTGCAACCCCGATTTAGAACCGTATGGAGCGTTTCCATGATTCAATCCTCGACAGTAAAGAGTTTCAAGGGCGTCCGCGTGAGGCGCCGAGGGCCGTTCGCTTCGACCAAAACCGTGTCTCCCAGCATGAGATAACCGGTCTCAGGGAGATACTGGTTGGGATGGACGACAAAACACATCCCCTCTTCAATCACGGCTTCATTCTCATCGACGATCTCAGAAAATGGGAGGGACAAAAAGCCCAATCCGTGACCTCTCACCCGCATGTAGGGCGGGCGGCAGTACTTCTCGTAGCCATGCGCAGTAAAGACCTCATTCATGACTCGGGAGATCGCGCCGGCTTTTTTGCCGACGCGAACCTGCGCCAGACTCTTTTCCATGGCTTCCTCGAGGATGGTAAACTTCTCGCGCAACAGAGGCGAGGCGGGCCCCATAACCGCAGTCCGGCAAAGCTGGACGAAATGACCTTCAATGGCCGGCGTGATCTCCGCAATAATGATGTCTCCGGGCTGGATCCTGCGATCCGCAGGGGGATGGGTGCAGTGACTATGATCGGAGGCGGTAACCATGCCAAAGTTATCCTCCGCACCCTGGGAACGCATGGCATACTCAACCTCCGCTGCCAGCTCGTATTCCGGCATGCCTATTTTCGCCTTTTGCAAGATGGCGGAAAAACCGCTGTCGGCAAGTTCCGCGGCGCGCTGTAGCGCGGGAAGGGATTCCCGGCCGGGAAAGCGGGCGAGGGTGCTGAGGATGGGATCCGCTACCTCGACTCTTCCATCCAACACTCGTTGCAGAGACTGGTAGAGCGCGGCCGGCATAAAGGCCCATCCCACAATGCCGACTTTTCCTTGCACGCTCTTCTGCTGGACCAGATCCTGGACCGCATCCGCAAAGCGCTCCGCGACCCTGACCTCGTGAATCCAGGTCTGCCTCCGCACTCTCCCTTGATCCCAGGAAAGGCTGATGAGCATCGTAGCATCGCAGGAATCCGTGAGCAGAACCCCCGCATTCGGACCCATCGGCAGCACACCCGACAGCCAAAGCACCGGATTGACTTCAAGCATGCTGAGCTGTCCGGTGGAGTAAAAAAGCAGGGCTGAGAGGCCGTCCCGCTTCATTGCCTCCTGGAGAGAGCGTAGCTTTGCCTGAACGGGAGCAGGAATTTGAGATTGGTTATGCGCCATGACCCTCCTCCATTTTCACGAAAAAGCGGCCGACCTTTTTTGCCATCTCAAAAAGCCGGTCGTCATCGTAGTTGCGCGGATAGTCAACGTCGATGGTAAGGCTCTCATAGACGCACGCAGGCCGCTCCGTGACCACAAGCAACCGGTTGGATAGGTAAACCGCCTCGAAAATATCATGAGTGACGAAGATAATGGTCTTACCTGTTTCGCGCCAGATGCGGATCAGTTCGGCCCTCATCTTCCGGGCATTGAGTTCATCCAAGCTACTGAAAGGCTCATCCATCAGCAGAACCTCCGGTTCAATGGCCAGGGCCCGAGCAATCGCCACCCTCTGCTGCATCCCGCCTGAAAGCTGCTGGGGAAAGTAGTCCTCAAACCCCTTGAGCTTCACCAGTTCGAGATAACGTTGCGCTAAGCGCCACTGCTCGTCTCTCGACAGGGAGCCGTGTTCCAAGGGAAACCTGACATTCTCGCGGATGGAGCGCCAGTTCAGCAGCCGCGGCTGTTGAAACACAAACCCCAGCTTGACGCCATT
>MGRY01000143.1 GCA_001799045.1 Deltaproteobacteria bacterium RIFCSPLOWO2_02_56_12
TAAACCGCCTGCGCAGCTTCGTCTCTTGAGTACCGCCGCCGACTGTCTAGCCATTATTGAACTAGCAGTAAACTGGGAAGTAGAAAAGCTTTACGATGTAGAAGGTCTCGGTCCCTTCGACGAGTTCTAAATGAATGTGAAGAAAAAGGGGATAAGTCCAATTTTCGTTGACAAATGGCCAGTGAGAAGAAGATCGTTATAATCGCAGGGCCGGACGGGGCTGGAAAGACTACTTTCGCTGTCGAGTTCCTGCCGCGCGAGGCCGACTGCCCTAGAGAAATGCGGATAAGTCCCATTAAGCGGTTGACCACCCGAAAACAGCCAAAATCGCCATCAAAGTCATCAACCACTACGGCGATGAAGTTTTGAAGGTGTACGAGGTCTGAGTTAAAGCCCGTGACATGGAGACAATGCCCTGATGCCAGAGATTAGCCGCTTCTTCGGGATCGTGATTCGAATCTTCTTTAACGACCACGCCCCGCCGCATTTTCATGCGGTTTATGGCGGAGACGAGGCGCTGATTGAAATCGAGTCGCTTACCGTCTACCGGGGTGAACTCCCGCAGCGGGCGCTGGCTATGGTGCTGGAGTGGGCTGCGCTGCACCGGCAAGAGTTGCGACGCGACTGGGATCTCGCCCGGCGCGGTAGGCCCCCTGAGCCTATTGCCCCCCTAGAGTAAATTGGATAGATTAAAGACACGTATGGGTCTGGTTCGAATTCGCGATGTTGTTCCCCTTGAGGGTTTTCGCCTGCGATTGACGCTGACGGACGGTCGAGTGATCGAGCGAGATGTTGCGTCGCTGCTGGTCGGTCCAATCTTCGAGCCGATCCGCAGTGACCATTCCCTCTTTCTCCAGGTGCGCGCTCAAGCGGGGACGGTCGTTTGGCCTAATGGTGCCGACCTTTGTCCCGATGTCCTCATTTGGGGTGGTCCGCCCCCTGTAGAAACCTCCATCGATAGGCCGGAAACGGCTCCACGTTAGCAAAGAGATTCCTTCCTGAAAGTTGAAGTTTGTTCGCGCGGCCAAAGCCATGGGGGATTTCCAGGGACAGCATACAGCAATTTACAGTAGATATGCGGTGCAGGCAGAATGTGCGATTGACGAAAATCAAGCCGCATTGGTCATCTGAACAAGCTGATCGAGTTTTGCCCGGGCCTTACCGGAATCGATCGATTCCGCAGCTAAACGAATCCCCTCAGCAATAGAGCCGGCCGCTCCGCTGACATAGAGGGCGGCGCCGCTATTGAGCAATACCACGTCTCGCCTGGGCCCCTTTTCCCCCCGCAGGACTCCCCTCAAGGCATCGGCGCACTGCTCGGGGTTTCCCCCTTGTATCTCTTCCAGGCGACAGCGCTTAAGGCCTACCTCCTCAGGAGTTAGAGTATAATTGCGGATCTCGCCATTTCGAAGTTCGGAAACTCTGGTCGGCCCTGAGAGAGAGATCTCATCCAACCCTTCGAGCCCATGAACGATCATCGCCCTCACTGTGCCCAAGTTTTTTAACACCTGGGCGATCAATTCGGTGAGCCCTCCGTCATAGAGACCGGTGAGCTGATGGGTCGCCCCCGCAGGATTGGTCAGTGGACCCAGGAGATTAAAGATGGTTCTGATGCCGATTTCACGTCTCGGCTGGACGGCATACTTCATCGCCTCGTGAAGCAGCGGCGCGAAGAGAAAACCTATGCCAATTTTCTCTAAGCACTCCTCGACTTTCTCTTTCGAAGCATCAATCTTGACTCCTAACGCCGCCAACACATCGGCGCTCCCCGACTTGCTGGAAACCGAGCGGTTCCCATGCTTGGCCACAGTGATCCCCGCGCCCGCCACGACAAAGGCCGACGCGGTTGAGATGTTAATGGTGCCTTTCTGATCCCCTCCTGTGCCAACAATATCGAGCACAAGATCGGCTTTGGCCCTGACGCGGCTAACCTTCTCCCTCATGACCCGCGCAGCCCCGGTGATCTCCTGCACCTTCTCTCCTTTCATCCGCAATGCGGTTAGAAATGACGCCACCTGTAAGGGAGTGGCCTCCCCGGTCATGATCTGATTCATGACGGAGATGGTCTCCTCTTCGGAGAGATCTATCCGATTGACCAGCTTCTCAATGGCCTCCCGTATGTCCATAAATTGACTCCCTGGTTACCCGGATGCGAGTTATTAATACAAACGCATTAAGTCATGTTACATTATCGTCGATCCAGCGTGAGATGCTTCACTGCGTTCAGCATGACAAAAAGAGTGTCATTCTGAGCGAGAGCGAAGAATCTCATTCTTTTCAATGTCACTCTGTTTATTTCGTTTGTATTAGTAACCAATTATCGACTCGTGGTGATCGACTTCGTGAAGTTTTCCTTTGCCTTTAACTTTTCTTGCAGCGCTTTAGCCTCTTCCTGCGTCCCCAGGCGGCCCACGCGCACACGGTACCAGGTGCGCCCTTTGATGCTTGTAGGCAGCACATAGGCATCATACCCCTTATCCTTGAGTTTCTTGGCCAGGCTCTTCGCATCCCGCTCGAGTGGATAGGCATTGACCTGTACGGCCCATGCCTTCTCTCGCGTCTCGGCCTTGGCCTTCGATCCTTCTGCCCCTGGAGTTTTCTGGAGCGGCGAGACTTTTTTTGCCTCCGCCGCCGGCGCGCTTTTCTCTGCTACCGCCTTCTCCTGGACTTTCTCTACTGTCTTAACTTTCTCCACGGCCGCGGCTTTTTGCTCCTGGACAGGCGGCTTTGTCTCCTTGCTCGCCGATTTTGCCGCTTTCTCTGCCGGTTTGATCTCCTTGGTCGCCTCCACGCGCGTAGCCGCCGCACCGGCCGGGGCCTTCGCCAAGGTATCATAGAAAGTCATTTCCTCTTTGCCTGGAGCGCCGGGCGTCGCTGATCCCTGGGACAAAGGCTGGACAGGAATCTTAATCAACGGCTCCTCTTTCTTAAGAAGCTTTCTCTCTTCAATCCCCTGCCCTATCAGGATACCCAGCAAGAAAACGACGGTCGAGGTAATCGTAATCCCCACCGCAAGGACAAGCAGTTGCCCGCGCGTCCAATAATAGAGGCCTTGGCCTCTTCCTTTGCGATTTTCCGCCATAAATTATTGCCTCAGAGCGATTGTCTGCTCATTTCTGGCGGCCATCTTTGAGGGCGCCTGTATCCCCAACAGGAGCAATCCCTTACGGATAATTTTCTGCACATTGCGCACAAGCAGGAGGCGCGCTCGAGTCAGGGCGAGATCATCCGAGATCACCCGGAAGCGGTTGTAATAACGATGGAAATCTCCCGCCAGCTCAAGGAGGTAGAAAATCACCCTGTGCGGCTCCAATTCCTTGACGCTCTCCTCCACAACCTCGGGAAATTGGACTATTCGTTTGATGAGATCCGTCTCTTCCGCAAGCACCAGCCGCTCGATCTCGACATCCCGCAGCGTCAAATCCTCCACCCGGAGCCCCCCCTGACGAGCCTGCTCGAAGATGCTGGCGATACGGGCATGGGCGTATTGGACATAAAAAACCGGATTCTCGCTTGACTCCTTTTTGGCCAGTTCCAGATCGAAATCCAAATGGCTGTCCGACCTTCGCATGAGGAAAAAAAACCTCGCCGCATCCCTTCCTACCTCCTCCAACACCTCGCGCAAGGAGACGAATTCTCCCATGCGCTTTCCCATTCGAACCGGCTCGCCGCCCCGCGTGAGGTGCACCATCTGGACCAAAACGACCTGGAGGAGATCGGGATCATACCCGAGAGCTCTTATCGCAGCCTTGAGGCGAGGCACATAGCCGTGATGGTCCGCACCCCAGATATTGACCAGCTTCCTATAGCCGCGCTCGTATTTGTTTCGATGGTAGGCAATGTCGCTGGCGAAGTAAGTAAGCTCGCCATCGCTCTTGACCACCGTTCGGTCCTTTTCGTCTCCATAAGCGGTCGCCTTAAACCACTGCGCCCCTTCTTCGGAGTATATCAATCCACGAGAGCGCAAAAGCTCGATCGTTTTTTCTACTTCCCCACGTTCTCTCAGCCCCTTCTCGCTGACATAGGAATCAAAGGTAATGCCGAATTTTTCCAAATCGGCGCGGATCCCGGTGAGCAACGTCTCGCCGCCATAACAACTGAGAAAATCCACCGCCGTTTCCCTCTCCTCCGATAGAAATCTTTTTCCCCAGCGCTGGTTGATCCCTGCTGCCAGATCCTTGACGTAGTCTCCCCGGTACCCTTCCTCAGGAAAGTCCGTCTTCTCGCCGTAAAGCTCCCGGTAGCGCAGGTAGAGAGAGAGCCCTAGTTTCTCCATTTGTCTCCCGGCGTCGTTGACATAGTACTCCCGCTCTACATCATACCCGACCGCTTCGAGGAGACGCGCCAGGACATCGCCGATCACAGCTACGCGTCCATGTCCCACATGGAGCGGACCGGTGGGGTTGACGCTGGCAAACTCTACCTGAACTTTTTCTCCGCGACCTAATTCCAATCCGAGCGCCTTTTCGTTCTCGATCTCCTTGAGACGCCGGTAGCAAAACTTAGCAGAAAAGGAAAAATTCAGGAAACCTGGGCCGGCAATTTCCATGCGCGCCAATATCCCTTCAGGATCTTCCAGGTTCTTGAGGATCGCCTCCGCGATGGCGCGCGGGGATTTTCTCTGCTGCTTAGCCCAAATCAGGGCCACGTTAGTGGCCAAGTCGCCAAATTCTTTCTGCTTGGGGGGCTCAAGAAGCAAAGGGGGGAGGTCTGTTGTATTCAGCTCTCCCCCCTTTGCCGTTTTTTCAATGGCTTGAGCTAACAGATCCCTAAGGTGACTTTTCATCTCTCCCTTGAACCATCCCTCACTGCTCCAGGCGGCCAGGCCACCGGCAAACATGAGGCCAGGCCCGGTCACACCTAACGCTTACATTTATCCGACCATAGATCATAAGATCGCTATTTATAACGCCTTTTTAGTCTCAAAGTCAAGCTGGCTAGATATGGTTCGTTGGCAATTTTCACCCTCTCATCCTTTCTTTTGCCCCGAGATTAACGCATAAACATGATAGGCGATGCCGGTAGCCTCGTAACCATCCAGACCATTCGCCTGGGCAATGGAAAAGAGCTGGTAGGCCAACGCGCTAAAGGGAACCGGCACCTCCATCTCCCTGGCCATCTCCAATCCGAAACCGACATCCTTGGGCATCCAGGACTTGCGCGGTTTGAACTTACGACTCACCAGAGTCTCGCATACCCGCTCCACCGACTCGGAATGGTTCTGCGAGTTACGCAACACTGTATGAACAGTCTCCTCCGAGACCCCGCCCTTCTTAAGCCAGGTAAAGATCTCCGCCAGGCCCATGTGCTGAATGGCCCCAAACATGGCCATAGCGTTTTTGACCAGCTTGGCGTTTCCCAGCTCTCCCACATGGACAATCTTCTTTCCCATGGCCTGAAAAACCGGCAGGTGTTGATCGAATAGCTCCTTAGGACCGGAGACCCAGAGGGAAAGAGTCCCCGCTGCCGCCTGCTCCTCGACCCCACCGGCTGAGGCGTCCATCACCTTCCAGCCTTTTTTTTGCAACTCCTGGTGGACACCCAAGATCGTTTTCTTGTCGATGCTGCTGCAATCGATCCAAATCTTTGCCCCCGAACTCGCCTCATGCAAACCGCCTTTGCCTAGTCCAACCTCCTTCACCGCCTCATTGTAGGGAAGCATGGAAAGCACCAGCTCCGATGCCTCGGCCACGGCCTTTGGAGACGCTTTAAACTCGGCTCCCTGGCTCTCCAGATTACGCGCGACTTCCCGTCTGATATCATTGACGACCAAACGATACCCCGCCTTGATCAGATTGGCCGCCATCCCGCTGCCCATTCCCCCAGTGCCGATAAAACCTAAAGTCTTCATATTCCCCTCCGACGTTTATTTTAATCGACCGCTCTTATATACCGCAATCCCGTGGTAAAATGGTAGTCATGTTGAAATAGCATAGGGAACTCGTGTATATGCCGCTATAGAGAAAGGAGAGAATCATGTCAAAACGATGGCTGTCTGTATTACCCGTGTTTCTGACCCTTCTGCTATTTTCCGCCACATCATCTGCGCAGGAAATCAAGGCGATCGAAGAGGGGGCCAAAAAAGAAGGAAGGCTTAACCTCTATGGGTCGATGCGCGAGGACGAGGCCAAACCCGTCTTGGACACTTTTGAAAAGAAATATCCCGGGGTCAAGATAGATTATTTCCGCTCCAGCGATGAAAAGCTTGCGAGCAGAATCCTCGCCGAGGCCAAGGCAAAGACGTACAACTTCGACGCCCTGATATCCTCCGGTTCCTGGGATGTAAAAAACCTCGGAATGACGCTCAAGTGGTCCCCACCCTCAGCCTCAGGGATCAACCCGGATCTTTTGGACCCGGACGGGATGGGCACCCCGGTCTACATCAACACCAATGTCATGCAATACAACACCCGGCTGGTCGCCAAGGCTGACGTGCCCAAAAGCTATGAGGATCTGACTCACCCCAAATGGAAGGGGAAACTTTGCCTGGAGGATTCTGATTTTGAGTGGTTTGTCGGCCTTCAGGCCTCCATGGGAAAAGAAAAGGCCCTCGATCTATTCAAGCGCATCGCCGCCAATCAACCTGCGATCCGAAACGGGCATGGATTGCTCTCGGACCTGGTCTCTGCCGGCGAGTGCCCTGTCGCCGTCAGTAATTACGGCAATCAGGTGGCCAGGGCGCAGAAAAAAGGAGCGCCTACGGACTTTGTAGCTGTCAATCCGGTCGTGACCCTTGTTGTCCCTGCCGTGGTTTCCAAAAATGGTCCCCATCTCAACGCGGCCAAGCTTTACGTCAACTGGATCAGCTCCAAGGAGGGGCAAGAGCTTATCGTAAAGAATGGCGGCAGGATTCCGGTTCGCGTGGATGTGGACCCTGACCCGCCCAGGCTGACCAAGGGCCTTAAACTCCAAGTCTCAAAGCGCTTGGTGGGAAAAGAGCTTAAAGATGTCCAGGCGCTTTATCGCCAGATATGGCAGGGTCGCTAGAGCAACTTTCTGTAGATGGTCTTAAAAGGGAGGCGCTCGATCTTATCTCTTGATCGCACTCGGCCCCATATCGATCAGGTTCAGGGCCTTAGACAGATCTGAAACGTTGGGGAGATCCCACCAGCATCGAAGCGCCTCTGACGCCCGGGGCGTTTCCAGGACCGATTCCGCCGCTCTCAGGAATTTGGTATCGATATCCTTGTCCTGCATAGGGTTCTTATTGTGCCCGAGAGGATCCTGCGGCGTGAACGAATAGCCTCTTCCATCCTTAGTCTTCGCCTCCACCTTCAACGCCACGGTCTCAGGGTAAAGCGCATCGATCGCCTCATCCTTGCGCACGCGAATCTTGGCCATGAGCGGTCGCAGTAAAGGATCACGGTAGGCGGCCTCCTCGAAGGAAGCGGCCGTGATGGTTCCATCGACCAGTGTGCGAGCAAAAATATAAGGGAGGCTGTGATCTGCGGTCTCTCTAGTCTTTGGGTCCCACTTTTCCGGGTCGCTCCCGATCTCGCTATAGGCAAAGGCATAAGTGCCAAAGTTAACTTCCGTCAGGTTACGCCAGTCGATCTTGGAGCGAAGCTCCAGTGCGGCCCACACAACTAACTGGGCGTTGTATTCCACCGGCCAGTACTTGAGCTGGACTTCAGGGGTGCGAAATTCCCCGCCGCGTCCCGGCAGGGGCGCTAACTCAAAAGGTCCCGTTATCAAGTCCCAAAGGCCATGCTTCCCCTCGAACGGGCGGTCGGGTCCGGTCATCCCCTCCGCGGCGAGCAGCGTGGCAAAAAGAGCGTTGCGAGTGGCAAACGCGGTCGCGGTTCCTTTCCAAAGCGACAGCTCTCCAGCCCTGGTGTTTCGCATCGGCACATTAGCCACGGCGGTAATAGCAATGGCCTCTCCAACCATCCGGGGTGACAAACGCAGCAGATGACCTATACCGGCAGCGGTGCAAATACCGATGACAAAGCCCTGGTCCCAGCCCTTTGTACGCAGCCCCGTAGCGTCGTTGAAGCGGACAAAGAGCTCATAGGCAACCACCATGCTCGACAGCAAGCGGCGGCCGTCAGCCCCCGCCGCTTCGGCAATAGCGAGGAAGGCGCCCAGGCAGTCGCTCGGATGGCCGCCAGGATACTGGTCGTTGAAGTCCAGGTTGCGGATCATCGCGGTGTTTACGAAAGCTGCGTCCTCCGCCGTCGATTTTTCACCATATCCGAGGATGCGGCCCGGGTATCGCTTTGGCGCCGCGCCGCGGGCAAGACGGATGCCGATCTCGGCAGGCTCGCACCGATAGGCTGCGATGGCGCAGGCGAGGCTATCCACCATGCGCTGCGTCGCGGCATGGACGACCTCCTCCGGCAGTTCCTCAAAAACCAGAGTGGAGGCATAGCCGGCGATGAGGCGAGTTAAATTATCCACGGTTCCTCCGTTTCCCCAATACCTCTCGATCCCGGCTGTCCCGCTTCTGCCTTCCGGCGCATCAAATACCACCGCCCATCTTTGCATGACCGCCAACCACAGATGCCTCCTACTCCAGGATCTTCACTCCTTGGGGCCAAAGAACCAGGACCACGGTCTCACCTATGCCGTGCGGCGTGTGAACCGATTGAGGATCTAAATAGACGATATCACCTTCGGTGTAGACGCCCGTTTCATCCCCGATCCCGCCCTTAAGCACTAAATAAAATTCTCCGCCGATATGCTCATGCTTTAAAAAAGCCTTTGGATCGGCATCGGCCTTGATGCGGTAGAGGACAAGCTCCCTAGCCCCTTCGCGCGCCAATCTGGCCATCGACAAACCATTGCCGAAATCCTTCCATTGAAGCTTGTCCAAGGCCGCATGATCGAGTTGGATTTCTATCAGACCTTTAAGTGAATGGCGCAACAAGTTCATCGAGCTTCCGTAGTTCAAGTTTAAATATCATGCCTTCTACGTCAAGAAAAGACGGGATATAAAAGAGCCCTATCCGGACCGTTCAAGAGCTTTTGGGGCACAGAGATGTCAGCACCACGATGATCTATACCCATGTCTTGAACCGTGGTGGTAAGGGAGTTCATAGTCCCGTGGATCAACTTGGGATTGATTCGGACCGACCGTAGTGAGCAAAGGCTGACAATCGTGCAGTGTTTGTCGGGTCGAAATTTTTATTGTTAAGGGGCGGAAAAGATTATAGAATTGCCCATAATTATGAAATCATCGATTGGGATAGGCTGACCGTTCCAAACCGGCAAGCTGTCATGCGCTGCGCCACTCATTTGCCACTCACGGGGAGCTTAGGGTCAGGCCTGACTATTGACTTATTTCTGGCATTCACGTAGATTCTTCCGATGGCACGCAAACCAAGGGTTGAGTTTGAGGGCGCTTTCTACCATGTCATCGCCCGAGGCAACCAACGGCAGGACATCTTTCGAGACGACCAAGACCGCACCACCTACCTGGAGAGAGTAGAGCATTACAGAAAGAGGCGCGACTTTAAGCTTTATGCCTACGTGCTGATGTCCAATCATGTGCACCTGCTGATTGAGACTCAAAGGATTCCCTTGTCCAAGATCATGCAGGGGATACAGTTTACCTACACCCAGTACTATAACCGGCGCCATAGGACCGTCGGGCACCTATTCCAGGGTCGGTATAAGGCGATCCTGTGTGATCGAGAATCTTATTTACTTGAGCTGGTTCGTTACATTCATCTGAACCCGGCACGTGTGCGGAAGCCGAATGATCCCTGGAAGTATCCGTGGAGCTCTCACCGGGCATACCTCGGGGAGAGAACACCGGTAGAGATAGACACAAAATTGGTGTTAGGGCAGTTTGGAAGAGCGTTGGGACAGGCGAGGCGAGCCTACAGGAAGTTTATGGAAGAAGGGATAGGGCAAGGTCATATCGATCAGTACTATGAGGTCGTGGATCAGCGCTTCTTGGGAGATGAGGAGTTTATTGAAAAGGTGGACAAGCGGACTCAAGGACGGGAGGTTGAGGCAGGGGGACCTAAGGTCCCCTTTGGTCGACTGCTTGAAGCAGTGGCGAAGGAGCATGGAGTGGGGGCTAGCGAGTTGACTGGACTGGGGCGGCGGAGGCAGCGGGTTCGGGCACGAGCGATGTTGGTTTATCTAGCAAGGGAATGGAGTAAGGTCACTTCCAAGGAGTTGGCCGGCCGGCTTCATCGCGATGCTTCACTGATGAGTCGTCTTTGTGCTATGTATGAGCGGGATCGGAACAAGCAAGCTGAAGCTAGAATAGCCTATTTGTTGGGTAAGAAAATAAGTCCATAGTCAGGCCTGACCCTATAACCTTGCAAAACTTCACCAACCTTCCCCTCTTTCCCGCAAAACGGTTTTGCGGACTAAACCCTTGGGATCCTTCGGTCGCGGCAGGTCCCAGAAGTTTTTGGGCAACTTCCCGGAGCCAAGCTTAATCAGTCCCTGTTTTTCCATTTCCACCAAGTGCTCAGGCAGCAACTTAGAACTAACAGTCGGCGCAAGCCTGGCGATGGGTCGCCCGCGCTCGGTGACTAAAACTTCCTCCCCCCGCCTTTACCTGTCGCAGGTACTCACTCAGGGATGCTTTAAGTTTTGTTACAGTTGTTGTCTTCATAAAATTCCCTCTTGGGCCAGTTTGATATGATTATTATGGTCAGTTCAATAGACCCTGTCAAGATCATCAAATCGCCTTGCGCTTTGTAAAGGCTAAGATTAAACTCATTTAAGCTCATTCACATTTAAGGAAGGAAAACATTTCAATGCATGTTTCATATGGTGGATTTTTCCGAATGTTGACAGTATTACTCTTAACAGCCTGGCTAGGGTTGGTGGCGCTGGAGGGCTATGCAGAGGCGCGCGCCGGCGGGGGCCGCTCAGGCGGAAGCCGTGGCTCAAGGAGTTATCAGGCTCCAGCCCGCCCGTCACAGCCGACTAGTCCCATGCAACCAAGAAGAGAGGCAACCCCATCTCCACAGCAACCTTCTCCCTTAGCCCCACAGCCGGGTGGTTTTATGCGTGGTTTGGCCGGAGGTCTTGTGGGAGGACTGTTAGGTTCCATGCTTTTTTCCGGTTTGGCCAATGCAGGGTGGGGAGGAGGCTTAGGGGGGAGCGGTATCGGTTTCATCGAGATCCTTCTTTTTGCAGGTCTGGGGTATTTTATCTATCGCAAGTTTCGTAAGCCTGCCGTGGCGACGGGCTTTGGCGGTATGCAATACCAAGACACGGCATATTCCTCTAGTTACGAACGTGGGCCGGTCGTTGAAGCTCCAGCAGTGGCTGAGCCCGATTTCAACTCTGTTCGCATCATGGACCCTCGCTTCGACCCTGCCGGATTCGTCAAATCCGCACAGGATACCTTTTTCAAGGTCCAGGCCGCCTGGAGCAGGCAAGACGGAGCGACTCTTACTTCTCTCTGCGCGGGCGATCTCGCCCGCTCATGGGATCAGGAGCTTGCTGCGCTCGCCGCTCGCGGCCAGAAAAACTACATGGAAAACATCGCCCTTCGAGCCACCGAGATCACTGAGGCCTGGACAGAACAGGGACAGGACTACATTACGGTTCGCTTTGAAGCTAATCTGCTGGACTACACAGTTGACGAGAAGAACGGCATGGTTGTCGCCGGGAACAAATCAGAGCCAGTAGAATTTGCGGAATACTGGACCTTTGCCCGCCCTGTGGGTCCTAATCCCTGGCGGCTCACAGCGATCCAGCAGCCGTAGACGTTAAGCGGTGGCTTTTTTGGCTGACTGCCGTGGAGACGACTTTTTCTTGGCGGTTTCTTCTTTGCCTTTTTGGGCCTGGCGCTTGCTCCTCTTCTTAGTACCAGAGGGGGTCTCTGTCTTGCCCGCGCCGTCTGCTGGAAGCAGTTCAATTAACGAGATAGACGCATTGTCTCCATGTCGCCAGCCAATTTTGACAATACGGGTGTAACCGCCGGGGCGGTCCTTGTAGCGCGGGGCAAGGGTATCAAAGATTTTCCTAACCACAGACTCATCTTGAACGATTCCCAGCGCCTGACGCCGGGCATGGAGGGTCCCCTGCTTGCCCAGACCGATCACCCGATCCGCTACGCCTCTTAACTCCTTGGCCTTGGGATCCGTGGTCCGGATGCGCTCGTGCTGGAACAATGAGGTCACCAGATTGCGCATCAAGGCCCAACGGTGGCTCGCGCTACGGTTGAGTTTCCTACCAGCCTTCAAATGGCGCATACTTTAAGCCGTCTCTTTCTCGCTTGCCTGCCTCCGACTCTCGATCTCCTCACGCGAAGGGAAACTTTCCAGCCTCATCCCGAGCTCCAAGCCCATATCGCGGAGGATCTCTTTGATCTCGTTGAGGGACTTGTGCCCGAAATTTTTGGTTTTAAGCATCTCCTGTTCCGTCTTCTGCACCAGCTCCCCGATATATTTGATATCTGCATTCTGCAAACAGTTCTGGGAACGAACCGAAAATTCCAGCTCGTCCACGCTGCGATAGAGATTCTCGTTCAGAGGAGCCGAAGGCGATTCGTCGCGAGACTCGCGCTGCGGCTCATCCTCAAAGTTAACGAAGATCTGGAGCTGATCTTGAAAAATCTTGGCCGCGTAGGCCACGGCATCTTCGGGCTTGACGCCCCCGTCCGTCCACACCTCAAAGACCAAACGTTCATAATCGGCCCTCTGCCCCACCCGGGCATTGGTTATATGGAAGTTTACTTTTCGGACAGGAGAAAAAATCGTGTCCAAAAAGATCGTATCCACGGGAGCTCCCTCTTCCTTATTCCGCTCCGCCAATACGTAGCCCCGGCCCATTTTTGCCACCATTTCCATATCCAGCTTGCCTTCACGGGATAGGGTGGCAATGTGCTGCTCGGGGCTGAGGATCTCCAAGCTGGGACCGGCAACGATGTCCTTTGCCTGGACGGTCTTGGTCCCTTTAGCCTCGATCCTGAGGGTCTGTTGCTCCGTGTCGTGCAGTTTGAGGCGAACCTCTTTGAGATTGAGGATAATGTCGGTCACGTCTTCGGTGACTCCTGGAATAGTAGAAAATTCGTGCAGGATCCCCTTGATCCTGACCGAGACAATGGCAGTCCCCATGAGCGATGAGAGCAGTATCCTTCTGAGGGAATTCCCAATCATCTGACCGAACCCCCTCTCAAACGGCTCCGCATAAAACTTGCCGTAGGTTGAGGTGAGGCCCTTTTCGTCTACCTCAAGCTTCTTAGGCTTAATCAAATCGGTCCAATGCTTATACATAGCATCTCCCAAAAGTTTCTGAACTTTACTTCGAGTAAAGCTCTACAATCAGTTTTTCATTGATCGGCGCGGTGATGTCGCTCCGCGTGGGCAGGATCTTAATCCTCCCGCTAAAGCCTTCACGATCGACCTCAGCCCATTCTGGAACCCCACGTCTTTGGGCGCCATCCAGGGCAGAGATAATCCGCCCCATCTGCCGGCTCTGCTCCTTAACAGACACCACATCCCCGGCACGGACAAAATAAGAGGGTATAGTGAACCGCTTCCCGTTAACCAAAATATGGCCGTGCCGCACCAGCATGCGCGCGTCTGCCCTGGAGCTGGCAAAGCCAAGCCGATAAGCAACGTTATCCAAGCGCCGCTCCAAAAGAACGAGGAGGGCCTCGCCGGTAATTCCTTTGGTCCTTTCCGCATTGGCAAAGGTGCGGCGGAATTGATTTTCCATGAGGCCGTACATCCGTTTGACTTTTTGTTTTTCCCGCAACTGGATGCTGTATGCGGAAAACTTTGGCCTCGCCTGGCCATGCTGACCTGGAGGATAGTTTCTCCGTTCGATAGCGCACTTGTCCGTATAACAGCGCTCGCCTTTAAGAAAGAGTTTTAAGTTTTCCCGCCGGCAAAGCCGGCATACCGATGCAGAGTATCTAGCCAACGATTCCTCCTTTAGACCCTTCTCCGCTTTGGCGGACGGCACCCGTTATGCGGGATCGGGGTAACATCCTTGATCATGCTAATATTAAACCCGGCCGCCTGGAGGGACCTGAGCGCCGATTCCCTCCCCGCCCCCGGTCCGCGAACAAAAACCTGAACACTGCGCATTCCATGATCCATAGCTTTTTTCGCTGCATTGTCTGCCGCCTGTTGAGCTGCAAACGGCGTTCCCTTGCGTGACCCCTTGAAACCCATGGTTCCAGCGCTCGACCAGGAGATGACATTCCCCTGGTAATCGGTAACCGTGACGATCGTGTTGTTAAAAGTCGAGTGGATATGGACAACGCCCTCGGCGATATTCTTTTTCCCTTTCTTCTTTCGGGCCACCTTTTCGGCGGGTTTTCCTTCTTCCTGTGCCTCGACCTTTTTCTCTTCTGCTTTTTCGTCACCCTTTGCCATTACTTTCCTCCTAAATAGTTACCCGTCAGCCCTCAGCGATCGGTTTTCAGCTTTTGGCTGATTGCTGATAGCTGAATGCACCTATCCTTTTGACGGAGCGGTCTTCTTCCCGGCCACGGTCTTGCGCGGCCCCTTGCGGGTGCGCGCATTCGTATGGGTCCTCTGCCCCCGAACAGGCAAACCCTTACGGTGCCTCAGCCCGCGGTAAGATCCCATGTCAACATGGCGCTTGATGTTCATGGACGTATCACGCCTGAGATCTCCCTCCACCTTTTGCCCTTGGTCAATGATCTGGCGGATTTTCACCACCTCATCATCGGTAAGGTTATCGCTCTTAGTATCGAGATTGACCCCGGCTGCTTGGAGAATCTTCCTCGAACTACTCCGGCCAATTCCGTAGATGTAGGTGAGGGCGATCTCCATCCTTTTATTTTTCGGCAAATCCACCCCTGCTATACGCGCCATATCTTCACTCCAATTTAGCTTTCAGCTAATTGCTGACGGCTGATTGCTATTTTTAGCCTTGTCTCTGTTTATGTCTGGTGTTGACGCAAACCACTCGCACGACTCCCTTGCGCCGTATCACCTTGCACTTGTTACAGATCTTCTTAACCGATGCTCTAACCTTCATCTTCTTACCCTGTCTCTATTTCTCACGGTAGGTAATCCTTCCCCGGGCCAAGTCGTATGGAGACAGCTCAATCTTTACCTTATCCCCGGGTAGGATCTTGATGTAGTGCATACGCATCTTTCCCGAAATATGGGCTAGGACCTTATGGCCGTTATCCAACTTGACCCGGAACATAGCATTGGGGAGCGTCTCCAACACAGTCCCCGTTACTTCAATGGCGTCTTCTTTGGGCATACATTCGTTACTCGTTGACTCGTTACTCGTTATCCGATTACACGAATAACCAATAACGATTAACAAATTTAGATCTTACTCAAAATATACGGACCGTTTTTGGTAATCGCGACCGAATGCTCAAAATGGGCCGCCAGGCTCCTGTCTTTGGTTACTGCTGTCCAGCCGTCTTCTGTGATCTCTACCTCGTGCCCTCCTGCGTTGACCATCGGCTCGATGGCCAAGACCATTCCCTCTCTCAATCGAATCCCCCTGTCACGCTCACCGTAATTGGGAACCGGAGGCTCCTCGTGGAGCTTCTTGCCGATCCCGTGGCCGACAAAGGCTCGGACCACTGAATAGCCTGCGTTCTCTACGGTTTCCTGTATTTCTGCAGAAAGATCTCCCAATCTGTTCCCTTCCCGGAGTTGTTCTATACCTTTATACAGAGCCGCCTCGGTAACCTGCATGAGGAGCCGCGCATCGTTACTTACTTTCCCTACTCCGACGGTGATGGCGGCATCCCCGTAAAAACCTTCATAGATGACGCCAAAGTCCAGGCCCACCACATCCCCTTCTTTCAACACCCGATCCGAAGGAATGCCGTGGACAATCTCTTCGTTGATTGAGGTACATAGGGTGCGTGGAAAGACCCTGCCTGCCATCGTATAGCCCTTAAAGGCCGAATGGGCTTTTTTTTTATTGATCATCTCTTCGGCTAAGGCGTCCAATTCCAGCGTCGTTACGCCAGGGGCCACCTTTTTTTTTAACTCCTGCAGGATCTCCGCCACGATTACGTTTGCGCGCCTCATGATCTCAATCTCCCGCGCCGACTTGAGAGAGATCATGCTGCTCCTTCTTCCAGTTCCCGAAAAACACGGGCCCGGATCTCCTCCACGCTTCCCACGCCATCGATCTCCCTGAGCAGACCCCTTTTACGATAGTAGTGCACGAGTGGAACAGTTTGAGTCTCGAAAACATGAAGCCGCGCCCTGATCGTCTCTTCCCGATCATCATCCCGCTGATAAAGTTCGCCATTACAGCGGTCACAAAACTCCTCCCGTTGGGGAGGGTTTAAAACCACATGATACAGGTTGCCGCACTTCTTGCAGCTACGCCGTCCTGACAGCCTTTGGATAATCATTTCCTGAGGGACTCGCATGCATAAGACAGAGTCAAGTTTCCAACCCAATTCGCCAAGGATCTCCTCCAGGCCTTCCGCCTGAGCTACTGTTCTGGGGAATCCATCCAGGATGAAACCCTTTGCGCAATCCTTTTCGCGCAATCGCTCCGCCACGAGATTCAACATCACTTCGTCTGGGACCAGTTGCCCTTTTTCGAGGTACCCTGCAGCTTTCTTTCCCACGGCAGTCCGATCCTGAACTGCTTTCCTCAGGATATCTCCGGTTGATACCTGACAAGCACCGTATTTCTTCTCAAGAAACTTAGCCTGGGTCCCCTTGCCTGCCCCCGGTGGACCTAAAAAGACCACGCGCACAACTTCCCCCACGGGCCAATTTCCACTAACCCCTTCTTCCCCGCAGGCGACCTCGCTTCATGAACCCTTCGTAGTTGCGGGTAATCATATGCGTCTCGACTTGGGCGACAGTGTCCAAGGCTACGCCCACTACGATCAGAAGCGCTGTCCCGCCGAAGAAGAAAGGTACGTTGAATTGGCTGATCAGAATGGTCGGTATAAGGGCTACAACCGAAAGATAGATGGCCCCGCCCAGCGTGATCCGCGAGAGCACGCGGTCGATAAACTCCGCAGTCTTCTGTCCCGGCCGTATCCCCGGAATATATCCCCCGTATTTTTTCATGTTCTCCGCAACGTCCACAGGATTAAAAACCACCGCCGTATAAAAATAACAGAAAAAGATAATGAACCCGACGTAAAGGACGTCATGCAACCAACGACCGGGAGCCAGATAGCCGGCCGCTGTTTGAGCCAAAGGGTGCTGCACAAACTGGGCTACGGTCGCAGGAAATATCAGTATCGAAGAGGCGAAGATAGGCGGAATCACGCCTGAGGTATTGATCTTCAGCGGCAGGTGAGAACTCTGTCCGCCGTACATCTTCCGCCCCACCACCCTCTTGGCATACTGTACAGGAATTCTTCTCTGGCCCCGCTCCATAAAGATAATGACCCCCACCACGGCCACCACGATTACCAGGACCATGAGAACCACCAGCACCCCCAACTCCCCCTCTTGAACAAACTGAAAGGTGGACGTCATGGCTGACGGCAACCGCGCCACGATTCCGGCAAATATGATTAAAGAAATTCCGTTGCCTATGCCCCGCTCTGTAATCTGTTCTCCCAACCACATGATAAAGGCTGTGCCCGAAGTCAGGGTGACGATCGTCATAAAACGAAAACGCCAGCCCGGCTCCAGCACAATAGCCTCGCCCCCTGGTCCCCTGGTACCTTCAAGTCCGACAGCGATCATCATCCCTTGAATAATAGAGAGGACAATCGTGCCATAGCGGGTATACTGGGTAATTTTACGGCGACCCACCTCACCCTCTTTCGAAAGCCGCTCGAGATAAGGGAACACCACCGTCAGAAGCTGTAAAATAATTGAAGCGCTAATATAGGGCATAATGCCCAAAGAGAAGACCGAGAATTGCTCCAGCGCCCCACCGGAAAAAAGGTTAAACAAACCAAATATGGTGTCCTTGACACGTTCGAAGAAAGCGGCCAGCGCCAGCCGATCAATCCCGGGGGTCGGAATGTGAACTCCCACGCGATAGACAGCGAGCATGGCCAAAGTAAAAAAAAGCCTGCGCCTCAGCTCCGGGATCTTGGTCGCGTTTTGGAACCCTTCAAGCATGAGGGATTACTAACTCTGCCTTTCCGCCTAAGGCCTCGATCTTTTCCTTGGCCTTCAAAGAAAAACCGTGGGCCTTGACAGTCAGCGGTTTACTCAACGAACCGTCGCCTAAGATTTTTACCCGCTCCTCTTTGCCTCGGACCAATCCATGCTCTCTCAGCGTTTCGGGCGTCACCTCACTACCGGAAGCAAAGATCTCCAACTGCCCTAGATTGACCACAGCCGCGCTTTTTCTGCAGGGGTTATGGAAACCCCGCTTGGGCACTCGCCGCTGAAGCGGCATCTGGCCGCCCTCGAATCCCGGCGGAGTATTCCCCCCAGAACGGGCCCCCTGACCCTTGTGGCCACGACCGGAGGTTTTCCCATGTCCAGAACCGTCCCCCCGACCCACTCGCTTTCTTTTTTTCTTGGAGCCTGGGGCTGGTTTCAGATTGCTTAGATCCATAAAAATCAGCGAATATCGGCCAACGCCTTCCCGCGCCGACCAGCTATCTCCTCAGGAAATTTAAGGTTTTTGAGAGCCTCAAAGGTAGCCTTCACCATGTTGTGGGGATTGTTGGAGCCAATGCATTTGGAAAGAACATCCTTAATACCCGCAGCTTCAACCACTGCACGCACTCCCCCTCCGGCAATCACCCCGGTCCCCTCGGACGCAGGCTTGAGCATGACATAACCGGCGCCGAACTTGCCGTTAACCTCGAAGGGAATCGTCCCATCGATGACTGGGACTCTGATCAAATCCTTTTTGGCCTGCTCCAACCCTTTTCGGATCGCCTCCGGCACTTCTTTGGCTTTGCCCATCCCGTACCCCACCGTGGACTTGCCATCCCCCACAACCACCAGGGCACTGAAGCTAAAGCGGCGGCCCCCTTTAACAACCTTGGCCACCCTGCTGATATGGACGACTTTCTCTTTTAACTCTAAACCCTGTGGATCAATCCGTTCCAAAGAAACCTCACCTTGGTTAAAAAATCAGACCACCTTCGCGCGCAGCCTCGGCTAAGGCCTTCACGCGCCCATGGAATAGGAACCCATTGCGGTCAAAAATTACGTTGGTAATTTTTTTCTCCTTGCAGATCTGAGCCAGCAACTGTCCCACCTGCTTTGCAGCCTCCAGCCCTTTGGTCTTTGGTAGCTTTCCCTTTAACTCCGGTGCAAGGGTGGAAACCGACGTCAGAGTCACCCCTCTCTCGTCGGAAATGACCTGAGCGTAAATATGTTTGAGACTGCGATAGACGCAAACGCGAGGACGCGCATCTGTTCCCCAGATCTTCTTGCGCACCCGCCCTTGTCTTCTTTTACGCCCAATTTCTCTCTGACTGTCTAACATCACCTTACCTCGGATTAGGCCGAACCGGCAGCACCTACGGCTTTCCCAGCCTTGCGCTGAATCACCTCTTCGCGATATTTGATTCCTTTGCCCTTGTAGGGTTCGGGGGGCTTCAGACCGCGAATCATGGCAGCGGTCTTCCCCAGGATCTCCCTGTCAGCGCCCTGGAGGGTAACAATGATCTGTCTCTCCACGGCCGCTGTCACTCCTGGCGGCAGAGGAAAAACGACCGGGTGAGAAAAACCCAAGGTCAAATGCAGATCCGTCCCTTTTACCTCTGCCCGGTAGCCCACCCCGTTGATTTCCAGAACCCGGCTGAAACCTCGGCTAACCCCTTCGATCATATTGGCGACGAGTTTTCTGGTCAGCCCATGGAGGGCCTTGAGATTCCTTTCCTCGCCATCTCTGACCACACGAAGTTGATTCCCCTCAAGCTTAATTTGGATCCCCTGCAGAACTTCCGTCCTGAGCTTGCCCTTCGGCCCCTCTACACGGATCGCCCCGTCTTCCAAAGCGACCTTTACCCCGTCAGGAATCGATATCGGCAATCTTCCAATTCGCGACACCGTTACACCTCACCCCCGGTTTACCAAACCGAGCAGATCAACTCCCCTCCCACTTTGGCCTTCATTGCTTCCCGATCCACCATTATCCCTTTGGGAGTAGAAAGGATATTGATCCCCAGCCCCCTACGGATGGGAGGAATCTCTTTAAACCCTACGTACACTCGCAGGCTGGGCCGGCTGACCCGCCGCAGGCCTGAAACGACCGGCTGGTTTTCCTTGTCAAACCTTAACTGGATGCGGAGCTCTTCGCCCGCGCGTTCCTTCGCCTTAGTCCTTTTAAACTCTTGCAGATAGCCCTCCGCCACCAAGACCCTGAGGATCTCCTCCTTGGTGCGCGACCACGGAACATCCACGCTCTCATGCCGTGCTCGGGCGGCATTTCGAATTCGAGTCAGCATATCCGCAATCGGATCTGTCATTCCCATCTTTGCACTCCGTGTAGTTACCAGCTCGCCTTAATTAATCCCGGGATCTGCCCCTTACGCGCGAACTCCCTAAGACAAATCCGACACATCCGAAAGCGCCGATAGAAGGCCCTGGCGCGACCGCAGAGAGGACAGCGGTTATACTGGCGCACCTTGAACTTATTGGGTCTTTCCGCCTTGATTCTAAGACACTTCTTGGCCAATGAACTCTCCTCTTAACTGGCGAACGGCATCCCCATATACTTGAGCAACGCCTTTCCCTCCTTGTCTGTTTTTGCCGTGGTGACGATCGATACGGCGAGCCCGCGGGCCTTTTCCACCTTATCGGCCTGGATCTCTGGAAAGATGATCTGTTCTCGAAGCCCGAGCGAGTAATTTCCACGACGATCGAAGGAGCGGTCTGAGACTCCCCTGAAATCTCTGACCCGGGGCAACGCCACATGGATCAAGCGATCCAAGAACTCGTACATCCGCTCTCTTCTCAGCGTGACCATGCACCCGATCGGGACTCCCTCGCGCAACTTGAAATTCGCTATGGCCTTTTTCGCTTTCGTGATCACCGGCTTCTGACCGGTGATGGCCACCACCTCGGACACCGCCGCGTCCAGGACCTTGATATTCTGAGTCGCCTCGCCGAGACCGACGTTCAATGTAATCTTCTCCAAGCGCGGCACCTGAAGGGGGTTCTTGTAACCAAACTCCTTCATCATGGCCGGAATGACCTCTTCCTGATACTTTTTCTTCAGACGCTCCATTTTAGTCTTTTCTTAATCCAGAGTTTCTCCACAGCGACGACAGATGCGCACCTTTTTTCCATCCGGCAAAGCCTTTCTGCCGATTCGAACCGGGGCATTGCATTTGTCGCACATCACCATCAGATTGGAGGCATGGATGGAAGCCTCCTTTTCCAGGATTCCACCGGGCTGTTGCGGTCCTCGCTGCCGGCTGTGTCGTTTTACCAGATTCACCCGCTCGATTATGGCAGCCTCCCTTTCCGGAATGACCCTGAGGACCTTACCGGTCTTCCCCCGCTCCCTACCAGCGATAACCATGACACTGTCGTTCTTGCGAATGTTCATATACCAATTTGGGATTTTAGATAATCTAAAATTTCAAAGCACCTCTGGGGCGAGAGAAATGATCTTCATAAACTTCTTTGCCCTGAGTTCGCGCGCCACGGGCCCGAAGATGCGGGTCCCGATCGGCTCCTTCTGGTTATCGATGAGGACCGCGGAGTTGCTGTCGAACTTGATGTAACTCCCGTCCGAACGCCCAATCTCTTTTGCAGTCCGCACCACCACGGCCTTCATCACATCGCCCTTCTTTACCTTGGCATTTGGAATCGCCTCTTTGATCGAAACTACAATAATATCTCCGAGGGAGGCGTACTTGCGCTTGCTCCCCCCCAGGACCTTAATGCACTGGACCTTCCGCGCCCCTGAGTTATCCGCCACATCCAACACCGTTCTCATCTGAATCATGAGTCGACCTCGTCACGAAAAGCCTTAAAGTCCGACCTGAGAATCTGCCGGCGCCGCTTCTTTTTCCGTCGTCACGGCCCGCTCTAGAATTCGGCTCACACGCCAGCGCTTCTCCCGGCTCAGGGGTTGACATTCGACAATCAGCACCTGATCCCCTACTTGACATTCGCTCTTCTCATCGTGGGCCTTCACTTTGGTTCGGCGCTTGAGGTATTTTTTATACTTCGGATGCATGACAATTCTCTCCACAGAAACGACCACGGTCTTGTGCATCCGATTACTCTTCACCACGCCCTTGCGCTCCTTGCGCATGCCCCTTTTATTCATCTCGCCCTTTTATCCTTCCCGCTGCCGAAGCGCCCTTTCTCTCAGAACCGTCTCGACCCGAGCCAGATCCCGCTTTGCTTCCCTCAACTTCATGGGATTTTCCAGCCGGCTCGTGGCCCGTCTGAGTTTGAGGTGAAAGATCTCCTCTTTAAGCTCACCACGTTTCTGATTAAGCTCCCCAATGCTAATCTCCCTAAGCTGCTTAGGCTCCATGCGCCAACCCCCTGCGCTCGACAAAAAGAGTAGGGATAGAGATCTTGTGCGAGGCCAAACGAAACGCCTCTCGGGCTAAGTCTCCCTGCACCCCTTCCATTTCGAAGAGAATCCTCCCCGGCTTGATGACCGCCACCCACATCTCAGGGGCGCCCTTGCCTTTCCCCATTCTGGTTTCTGCCGGCTTCTTAGTTAAAGGCTTATCCGGGAAAACCCGTATCCAGACCTTGCCTCCCCGCTTCATGTAACGGGTCAAGGCAATTCGCGCAGCCTCAATCTCCCGCGCGCTGAGCCAGCCCCGGCCTAGGGCCTTAAGTCCATAGTCGCCAAAGGCCAACGTGGATCCCCGATGGGCCATTCCGGCCCTTCGCCCCTTCTGTAGCTTGCGGTGTTTTACTTTTTTCGGTTCCAGCATCCCTTAAACCCTTGAACTCTTTAACCCTTGAACTTTATCATTACGCTCCCAACATCGCCTTTTGCTGCTCTTCTTCCTCGGTTAAGACCTCGCCCCGAAAAATCCAGACCTTGACCCCGATGGCTCCGTAAGTCGTTCGGGATTCCGCAAAGCCGTAGCTGATATCGGCCCTCAGGGTATGCAAGGGGACGCGGCCTTCCCGATACCACTCGGTTCGCGCAATTTCCGTCCCCCCCAATCTTCCCGCACACTGGATCTTGATCCCCTGCGCCCCCATCCTCATCGCCCGGGAGACGCTCTCTTTCATGGCCCTGCGGAAAGCCACCCTCCGCTCCAACTGCAAGGCGACATTCTCACTCACAAGCTGCGCATCCAGATCCGGTCGGCGCACCTCAATGATATTGAGATAGGTCTCCCGATCCGTGAGCCGGGTGAGCTCCTCCTTGAGCTTCTCAATCTCGGCGCCCTTCTTACCGATCACAATTCCAGGACGGGCGGTATGGATGTTAATCTTTGCCTTGTTAGCGGCCCGTTCAATTTCAATCTTTGAAATCCCCGCATGGTAAAGACGGCTCTTTAAAAACTTCTTTATCTTGAAATCCTCATGGAGCAGATTCGCGTAGTCATGACCTGCGTACCATTTCGAGTCCCAAGACTCGATGACCCCGACACGAAAGATCTTCGGATGCACCTTCTGACCCATTAGGACTTAACTCCTCTCATCGACCACCACGGTGATATGGCTCAGCCGCTTTCGGATGCGTGTGGCCCGACCCATGGCCCGAGGCATGAAGCGTTTCCACATGCCTCCCTCGTCCACCGTAACGCGCTTAACATAAAGCCTGTCCACATCCACGCTCTGAGTACCCTCGGCATTCGCCACCGCCGCTCTGAGCGCCTTGGTCACGAGCACCGCGGAGCGCTTAGGGACAAACTTAAGGATGTTGAGGGCCTCCTCAACCCCTTTGCCACGGATTTCATCCACAACTAGCCTTACCTTCCGGGGAGAGAGCCGAACAAATCTTGTGATAGCACGTGTCTCCATCGCTTCTAACCAAGGTAAATTTCAAATTGCAAAGTGCAAAATGAAAAATGATTTGGCAATATGAGATTTGCAATTTGCATTTTGCATTGATCCTCAGGCACCTGCCTTTGGGGTAGCCGGCGTTTTAGGGGCAGCCGGAGCCGACCCTGGGGCAGCGCCCGGCACCGGGGCTCCGGCCGGAACCGTTGCCCTGGCCTCTCCCTTTCGATCTCCGGAATGGACAAAAAAAGTCCGTGTCGGGGAAAACTCCCCGAGCTTGTGACCCACCATATTCTCCGTGACGAATACTGGAATAAACTTTCTCCCGTTGTGAACAGCGATCGTGTAGCCGACCATCTCCGGAGTGATCATAGAACGACGAGACCAAGTTTTCACGACGCGCTTTTCCCTAGTCTGGTTCAGCGTCTCGATCTTCCGCCTTAAGTGGTCGTCCACAAAAGGCCCCTTCTTGATTGAGCGTGCCATCGGTATCAAGCCTCTCTGCGTTTCACGATATACTTATCCGACGCCCGATTTTTCCTGGTTTTGTATCCTTTAGTCGGCTTCCCCCAAGGTGTCATCGGGTGGTTTCCCTTGGAACGACCTTCGCCCCCTCCGTGGGGATGATCCACGGGGTTCTTGGCCATTCCTCGAGTCACCGGCTTCCGCCCCAACCAACGCACCCTCCCGGCCTTCCCCTGGGAGATATTCCCCTGGTCAAGATTACCTACCTGCCCGACAGTGGCGCGACACTCGGCAAGGACATTGCGCAGCTCCCCTGAGGGAAGTTTCAATAGCGCATAGTCTCCCTCCTTAGCCATCAACTGGGCTCCAGCACCGGCGCTTCGGACCAACTGCCCTCCCTTACCAATCTTCAGCTCGACGTTGTGAATTATTGTTCCGACAGGAATAGCCCTTAAAGGGAGAGTATTCCCAGGTTTAATATCCACGTTATCTCCAGCAACCACACCATCCCCCACCTGCAACTGGTCCGGTGCAAGGATATATTTTCGTTCCCCGTCGGCATAGCAGAGCAGGGCGATGCGCGCGGATCGGTTCGGATCATACTCGATCGCCTCGACTTTCGCAGGGACACCCCTCTTGTCACGCTTAAAATCAATCAGCCGATATAACCGTTTGTGGCCGCCCCCGCGATGGTCGCTAGTAATCCTACCGGTATTGTTTCGGCCTCCGCTCCGTTTGAGAGGTCTCAGCAAACCGGCCTCCGGCTTCTTTTTCGTGACCTCTTCAAAAGTAAGCCCGGTACGAAAACGTATTCCAGGAGAGGTAGGATTATAATTTTTAATGGCCATTTTTACGCACCGCCAAAAAAGTCAATTTTGTCGCCTTCCTTCAACGTCACATAGGCCTTTTTCCATTGCGGCAGACGACCAACATTTCTTCCCACCCGTCGCATCTTTCCCAGATAACGGATCATTCTGACCTTGAGCACCTTCACCTTAAAAAGCGCCTCAACCGCCTTTTTGACCTCGATCTTATTGGCATCGGGTCGAACCTTAAACAGGACTTGATTGGTCTTCTCCGCCATCAGAGATCCCTTTTCGGTGATTAACGGGGCTCGGATGATCTCCTGATGCTCTCTCATGCCACCAACCTCTCTTCGAGGAGCTTCAGGGACCCCTCAGTCAAAATCAAATGCTCGTAGCGCAGTAGATCATAAACATTAAGCCCTTCGGCCCGAAGTACCTTAACAGCGTGTAGATTCCGAGCCGAGCGCTCCACCTTTTCATCGGACTCAGGGATAACGATCAGGGCGTTTTTAACCTGCAGATCTTCGAGCATCTTGCGCATGAGTTTGGTTTTGGCCTCTGCCATTTCCAATTTTTCCAGGACAATGATCTTGCCATCACGATTCTTGAGACTCAGAGCTGAAAGCAGAGCCTCTCTGCGGGCCTTCTTAGGCAGGCGGTAAGAATAGTCTCTCGGCTGAGGGCCAAAGATAGTCCCGCCGCCAACCCAGAGAGGCGATCGAATGCTCCCGGCACGCGCCCTCCCGGTTCCCTTCTGCTTCCAGGGTTTCTTTCCACCTCCGCGCACGAACCCCTTCGTTTTTGTGGCCGCCGTCCCTGCTCGGCGATTGCTGAGTTGCATGGCAACAACCTGATGCAGCAGGTGAGGCCGAGTCTTGAGGCCGAAGATATCGTCTTTAAGCTGAGGATGAATCACCCGGACTTCCATTGTTTCCATTGTTATTTATTCCCCTTTACTGCGCGCCGGATTATGAGGATTCCGCGTTTGGCGCCGGGGATGGCGCCCTTAACGAGAATTAGATTTTCCTCGGGTCGAATTCCGACGACCTCAAGGTTTTGCACCGACACCTTTTCGTTCCCCCAGTGGCCCGCCATCTTCTTTCCTTTGAAGACCCGGCCGGGGTAAGAGCGATTACCGATGGCGCCGCCATGGCGAAAATATTCATGCGTCCCGTGGGAAGCGGGGAACCCGCTAAAACTCCAACGTTTAATCACGCCGGCAAAACCTCGTCCCTTGCTCGTTCCACTGACATCAATCCGATCGCCCGCCTTGAAAATATCCGTTGCCTTGATCTCCTGCCCGACTTCGTATTGCCCCACGTCCTGTAAGCGGAATTCGCGCAAGACCTGGAAGGCCCCCTTGCCCGCCTTTACCATGTGGCCCTGCTCTGGCTTATTGACCCTCTGGTTCTTCTTGTTTCCGAAGCCAATCTGGACGGCACTGTAGCCGTCTCTTCCCGTTTCTTTTTTCTGCACCACTATACACGGACCGGTCCGGATCACCGTGACAGGGACCACGCTCCCATCGGCGCTGAAAACTTGCGTCATCCCGATCTTCTTACCTATAAGGCCTGTCATACTTAGCTACTAGTTCCTAGTTGTTCGTTATTAGTTGCTGATGGTTGGCGAACATTTTTTATCCAATAACCAGTAACAAATAACCAATAACTAACTGCTACTGTAGTTTTATCTCTACATCCACGCCCGCGGCCAGATCCAACTTTCCCAGGGCATCAATGGTCTGCTGGGTAGGTTCCAGGATATCCAGCAGCCGTTTATGGGTGCGTATTTCAAACTGCTCTCTGGATTTCTTATCCACATGGGGAGAGCGGTTAACCGTAAACCGTTCAATATGCGTCGGAAGCGGAATGGGTCCGGCCACTCTCCCGCCGGTCCGTTTTACGGTCTCAACAATCTCGCCCACCGACTGGTCCAGAACGCGGTGGTCGTAGGCTCTCAGTCGAATTCGGATTTTCTCGTTCATACCTCTCGCCTTCGGCGCATTGCAAAATGAAAACTGCAAAGTTCAAAATGCAGAGTTTTTGGGCTTTTCTGCCATTTTAAATTTTTCAATTTGCACTCTGCATTTTGCATTTTTAAAGTCCAACCGCTTTGGCGCTGATCTCCTCGGAGATGGTAGCGGGCACCGGTTCATAATGCGAAAATTGCATGGTATAGGTGGCTCTGCCCTGGCTCATCGAGCGCAGATCCGTGGCATATCCAAACATCTCCGCCAGCGGAACGCGCGCCTCAATCACCTGAGCCGCAGGTCGGGAATCCATGCCAAGGACCTTCCCGCGCCGAGAACTGAGATCTCCGATGACCTCTCCCATGAACTCCTCCGGCACCACCACTTCCACGGCCATGATGGGCTCCAACAGGACGGGGGCGGCCTTACTCACCGCATTCTTGAAAGCCAAAGAGCCGGCGATCTTAAAGGCGATCTCCGAGGAGTCCACGTCGTGGTAACTCCCATCCAGGAGCGTGACCTTGACATCCACTATAGGATAACCAGCCAACGCACCGCTCTCCGTCGCCTCGCGGACTCCTTTTTCCACTGCCGGTATATACTCACGCGGAATAGAGCCGCCCTTGATGGCGTCGACAAACTCAAAACCCTTTCCCGCAGGTTGGGGCTCCACCCGGAGTTCGACATGCCCGTATTGCCCGCGCCCACCGGTCTGACGAATGAACTTCCCCTCCTCTTCTACTGCCCTGCGGACGGTCTCTTTATAGGCGACTTGAGGCTTGCCGACGTTGGCCCCGACATTGAACTCCCTGAGCAGACGGTCGACAATAATCTCCAGGTGGAGTTCTCCCATCCCGGATATGATGGTCTGTCCGGTCTCTTCATCGGTGCGGACCCTGAAGGAGGGATCCTCGGTAGTCAGTTTTTGCAACGAAAGGCCAAGCTTCTCCTGGTCGGCTTTGCTCTTCGGTTCAATGGCAATGGAAATAACGGGTTCAGGAAAATCGATAGATTCCAGAATAATCGGGTGGTTCTCATCGCAGAGCGTGTCGCCGGTGGTTGCGGTTCTCAACCCAACGGCGGCGGCAATGTCTCCTGCATAGACCTCCTTAATCTCCTCGCGTTTGTTCGCGTGCATCTTTAAGAGGCGACCTATCCTCTCCCTTTTCCCTTTGGTAGAGTGATAGACGCTGGAGCCGGAAAATAAGACGCCAGAGTAAACCCGGAAAAAGGTAAGCGTGCCGACGAATGGATCGGTCATGATTTTAAAGGCCAGCGCCGAAAACGGCGCTTCATCACTCGCAGGCCGCTCCTCGTCTTTTTGCGAGGTCGGATGTTTGCCCCAAACCGAAGGAACATCCAAAGGAGAGGGGAGATAATCAACCACGGCATCGAGCAGGGGTTGGACTCCCTTGTTTTTAAAGGAGGCGCCGCACAGAATGGGGACTAATTTTAATTCGAGACCGGCCTTCCGGATAGCCTGGCGGAGTTCCGTTTCCGTGATCTCCCGCCCGTCGAGATACTTTTCCATGATGGACTCATCACAGTCGGCCGCAGCCTCCAGAAGCTTTTCCCGGTATTCTTCCGCCTGTCCGGCCAACTCGCTTGGAATCGGTTCGATGTGGTATTTGGCCCCAAGACTCTCCTCATCCCAAAGGATCGCCTTCATCTGTACCAGGTCAACGATTCCTTTGAAATGCTCCTCTGCCCCGATAGGGAGCTGGAGCGGGATCGGCCGGGCCCCCAGACGATCGTGAATCATCCGCACCACACGGAAAAAGTCGGCTCCCATCCGGTCCATCTTGTTGACGAAGGCAATGCGGGGAACGTGGTATTTGTCTGCCTGACGCCAAACTGTTTCCGTCTGGGGCTCTACCCCTCCAACGGCACAGAAAACCGCGATGGCCCCGTCGAGCACCCGGAGCGACCGCTCGACCTCAATGGTAAAATCCACATGGCCAGGGGTATCGATGATATTGATCCGATAATCGCGCCACAGACAGGTGGTAGCCGCAGAAGTGATCGTTATCCCCCGCTCTTGCTCTTGGACCATCCAGTCCATCGTTGCGGTTCCCTCGTCCACTTCACCGATCTTATAGCTGACACCCGTATAGTAGAGAATCCTCTCAGTCGTCGTAGTCTTCCCCGCATCAATATGGGCCATGATGCCGATATTACGAGTCTTATCTAAAGAGACTGTCCTTGCCATTGATCCTCATCACAGGAAAAAAAGGAGGCGGTTCAACCGCCTCCTTGATCCCAATTGCATCCTCGAATTGCCCTACCAACGATAATGAGCAAAGGCCCTGTTTGCCTCTGCCATCCGATGGGTATCTTCCTTCTTTTTTATCGCCCCTCCGCGATTGTTTGCCGCATCGATCAATTCCCCGGCGAGTTTCTCCTCCATCGATTTTTCCCCCCTTTGCCGCGCCGACTGGATCAACCAGCGCATGCCGAGAGACGATCGTCTTTGCGGGCGAACCTCAACCGGAACCTGGTAGGTCGCGCCTCCCACCCGGCGAGAACGAACCTCAACTACGGGTCGGGCATTTTCGAGCGCCCGCTTGAAGACGGTCAGGGAATCCTCTTTGGCCTTTCCCGCGACGATATCCAGGGAACGATAAAGGATCTTTTCCGCCACGCTCTTTTTACCCTCGCCCATGATCGTATTGACAAACTTGGCCACCAGCTTATCCCCATATTTCGGGTCTGGTAGAATTTCTCTTTTCTTGACTTCTCCCTTGCGCGGCATGCTACCCTACTTGGGCTTCTTGGCCCCGTATTTGGAGCGGCTCTGGCGTCGTTCCTGCACCCCGATGGAATCCAACGTGCCGCGAATGATGTGATATCTTACCCCCGGCAGATCCTTGACCCTACCACCGCGAATCAGCACAACCGAGTGCTCTTGCAAGTTGTGTCCTACTCCGGGAATATAAGAGGTTACTTCAATGCCATTGGTAAGACGGACCCTCGCTACCTTGCGCAATGCCGAATTTGGTTTCTTTGGCGTTGAGGTATAGACCCGGGTACAGACCCCTCTTTTCTGGGGACATCCCTGCAGGGCCGGAGCAGTATTCTTCCGCCTTTGCTTCTCTCTAGTGATACGTATTAACTGACTGATAGTGGGCATACTTTACCACGCACGAACTCGTGCCTTTAATAACAAATCCGGAGCCAATATTCCCTGTCGAAATTACTATACTTAACAAACATTTCTCCTCTTGTCAAAGCCGGCTCCTATGCGCGAGCGGCCTCCGAGATTTCCACCTCTTCTAGCTCAGGCTCGTCCATCTCCAACTCCACCTTAGAGTACCTGGCAAGCCCCGTTCCTGCCGGGATCAACCTCCCCATGATCACGTTTTCTTTAAGCCCGCAGAGTAGATCCACTTTCCCCTGGATGGCCGCCTCGGTTAGCACTTTGGTGGTCTCTTGGAATGAAGCAGCTGAGATAAAACTCTCCGTTGACAGGGAGGCCTTGGTGATCCCCAAGAGCAGGGGTTCCGCCACAGCCGGTTTTCCACCCTGGGCGAGCACTTTCTGATTCTCCTCTTCGAAACGCCCCTTTTCCACTTGATCCCCGACAAGAAAATCGGCATCCCCAACTTCCTTGATCCGGACGCGACGGAGCATTTGCCGCACGATCACTTCGATGTGCTTGTCATTAATCCGCACTCCTTGAAGCCGATAGATCTCCTGGACCTCATCCACCATGTACTTGGCCAGCGCCTTCTCCCCGAGGATGTTGAGAATGTCGTGGGGATTGGACGAGCCGTCCATCAAGGGTTCTCCCGCCTTGACCCGGTCTCCCTCATGGACGCCGATGTGCTTCCCCTTCGGGATCAAATACTCCCTAGGTTCTCCGACTTCCGGATTAATCACGACCTTTCGTTTCCCCTTGGTATCTTTGCCAAAGCAGACAACACCGTCAATCTCGCTAATGACGGCAAACTCCTTGGGTTTACGGGCCTCAAACAGCTCAGCCACCCTGGGGAGACCACCGGTGATGTCCTTAGTCTTGGTGGTCTCGCGCGGGATCTTGGCCAACGCATCCCCGGCGGATACGGTCTGCCCATCTTGAACATTGATGTGCGCACCAACCGGCACGAGATAGCGCGCCTCCATGGTCTGCGACAGACGGGTCGTCTTCCCTTCCACATCCTTGATCGAAATCCGTGGACGCTTATCCACGTCTTTAGAGTCAATGATGACCTTGGTCGAGAGGCCGGTCCGCTCATCCACCTTCTCTTCCATTGTTATCGCCTGGATAACGTCGCCGAACTTCACTGTCCCGCCCACTTCGGTAAGGATCGGAACCGTATAGGGATCCCACTCTGCTAGGAGTTCGCCCGCCTTGATCTTCGAACCGTCTTTCTTCTTGAACTTCGCGCCGTACATTACCGGGTAGCGCTCCCGCTCTCGCTCTCTCCCTTTCTCCCCTTCCGGGTAATCAACGATGGCGATTTCGCCGTTTCGGTTCATCACCACGAGATCCCCGTCCTTATTGACAACCGTGCTGACGTTGATGAACTTAAGGGAGCCGTCGTTGCGGGACTCCAGGGTAGTCTGCTCCGCCCTTCGACTGGCGGTTCCCCCGATATGGAAGGTCCGCATGGTGAGCTGTGTCCCCGGCTCTCCAATGGACTGGGCAGCGATCACACCGATAGCCTCACCGTGAGTGACATTGTGGCCGCGGGCCAGGTCACGTCCATAACACATCACGCAAACTCCCCGCTTGGACTGACAGGTCAGCACGGATCGAATTTTAATACGCTCCAGACCGGCATCCTCAATGCGCTGGACGAGATCCTCGTCAATCCCCTGATTGGATTTGACGATTACTTCGCTGGTGAACGGATCCTTGACATCTTCCAACGCGACCCTACCCAGCACGCGCTCCCCAAGGGGTTCGATGATCTCGCCCCCCTCCATCAATGGCGTCATTTCGATTCCATCTAGCGTCCCGCAGTTATCTTCCGAAATAATCGCGTCCTGGGCGACGTCAACAAGACGACGCGTGAGGTATCCCGAGTTCGCGGTCTTGAGAGCCGTGTCCGCTAACCCTTTGCGCGCCCCGTGGGTGGAGATAAAGTACTGCAGCACCGTCAGCCCTTCCCTGAAATTGGCCGTGATGGGAGTTTCAATGATCTCTCCGGAAGGCTTGGCCATGAGTCCGCGCATCCCTGCGAGCTGGCGAATTTGTTGGGCACTGCCTCGGGCGCCCGAATCCGCCATCATAAAAATCGGGTTGAAGCTGGGGACGGTAACCTTATGCCCCTTTTCGTCCGTGAGGCTCTCGGTGCCGAGATCACGCAGCATTTCATCAGCGATCCGGTCCGTTACTTCGGCCCAGATATCGACCACCTTGTTGTAACGCTCGCCGTCCGTGATCAGCCCATTTTTGTACTGCTCCTCAATCTCGCGCACATCCTCGTACGCCTTCTTGAGCAACTCCCCTTTGCCGGCAGGGATCGCCATATCCTTGATCGCAATCGATATCCCCGCCCTGGTCGCATAATGAAATCCGATATCCTTAAGCTTATCGGCGAAGATGACGGTGGCCTTATTCCCCGCGAGCCGATAGCTTAGTTCGATCAGGTTGGCGAGCTCCTTTTTCTTCATCACCCGATTGACTTCCTGAAAAGCGATCTCGGGGGGAACCACTTCATAAAGAAGGATTCGGCCGACCGTTGTTTCGATTCGCTCCTTGTTGATGCGAACTGTAATCCTGGCCTGGAGGTCCACCTCGCCCTGATCGTAGGCAATGCGCACTTCCTGCACATTGGCAAAGGGGTGATCTATACCTCTGGCATTCGGCCGCTCTCTGGTCATGTAATAAAGACCCAGGACGATATCCTGCGTGGGAACGATGATCGGTTTGCCATTGGCAGGCGAGAGAATATTGTTGGTCGACATCATCAGGGCCCGCGCCTCGACCTGAGCCTCGACGGAGAGGGGAACATGGACCGCCATCTGATCCCCGTCGAAATCAGCGTTGTAAGCTGCGCACACCAGGGGGTGCAACTGGATCGCCTTTCCTTCTATGAGAATCGGCTCAAACGCCTGGATGCCGAGCCGATGTAGGGTCGGAGCTCGGTTGAGCAGCACAGGATGTTCCCGAATCACCTCATCCAGGATATCCCAGACCTCCGGCCGCTCCTTTTCCACCATCTTCTTTGCGCTCTTGATCGTGGTGACGTATCCTCTCTCCTCTAGTTTGTTGTAGATAAAAGGTTTGAATAGCTCCAGGGCCATCTTCTTGGGTAGCCCGCACTGATGCAGTCGGAGCTCTGGACCGACCACGATCACCGAGCGACCGGAGTAATCCACCCTCTTTCCCAGAAGGTTCTGCCGGAAGCGTCCGGTTTTTCCCTTCAGCATGTCGCTGAGAGACTTGAGCGGCCGCCGGTTCTGGCCGGTGATCGCCCTTCCCCTCCGACCGTTGTCAAACAGGGCGTCGACAGCCTCCTGCAGCATGCGCTTCTCGTTGCGGATGATCATATCCGGGGCGCTGAGCTCCATAAGCCGCTTGAGACGGTTGTTGCGGTTGATCACGCGACGATAGAGATCATTGAGATCGGAAGTGGCAAATCGACCTCCGTCCAGAGGTACAAGCGGGCGCAGATCCGGAGGGATCACCGGGACCACCTCAAGGACCATCCATTCCGGACGGTTCCCCGAGTTTTTAAAGGCGTTAATTACTTTTAGCCGTTTCGCCATCTTCTTGCGCCGCACCTCGGAATTGGCATCCCGCATTTCCTGGTGCAGCTCTTCGGACAGCTTCTGAACATCTACGGTCTTAAGCAGCTTACGAACCGCCTCGGCCCCCATTTCCGCGGTGAAGTTCGGGCCGTATTCCTCCAGGGCCTTGCGGTAACGGGCCTCAGTGAGCAGCTCCTTGTATTGCAAGGGGGTCGTTCCCGGATCGATCACAATATAGGATTCAAAATAGAGGATTTTCTCGATGTCCTTGAGCGACATATCGAGAAGCGCGCCGATTCGGCTGGGCAGACTTTTTAAGAACCAGATGTGGACGACCGACGTGGCCAGCTCAATGTGTCCCATCCGCTCCCGGCGGACTTTCGATTGAATCACCTCCACCCCGCACTTCTCGCAAACCACACCCCGATGGCGCATCCTCTTATACTTGCCGCAATTGCACTCGTAATCTTTGGTCGGACCAAAAATCTTGGCGCAAAAAAGACCGTCGCGTTCCGGCTTAAACGTCCGGTAGTTGATGGTTTCGGGCTTCTTTACCTCCCCATGGGACCAAGAGCGGATCTTTTCTGGAGAGGCGAGACGAATTTTAATAGCATTGAAGCTAAGTGGGTTTTTAGGCTTTTCAAAGAGATTGAACAGATCTTCCATAAGGTCCACCTATTATAGTTTGAGGAACAGCATGCAGTGCTTCCTATTTTTCCTCCACCAGGCTCACGTCCAGACCCAGACTCTGTAATTCTTTAACCATGACATTGAAGGACTCCGGCAAACCGGGCTCGAGAAGATTATCCCCTTTCACGATGGCCTCGTACATTCGCGTCCGGCCCACCACGTCATCCGATTTAACCGTCAGCATCTCCTGGAGTGTGTAAGCGGCCCCGTAGGCTTCCAGGGCCCAGACCTCCATCTCTCCGAGCCGCTGCCCGCCGAACTGTGCTTTTCCACCTAGGGGTTGCTGGGTAACCAGAGAATAGGGGCCGGTTGAGCGCGCATGGATCTTATCGTCCACCAAGTGGTGCAGCTTCATGATATACATGATCCCCACCGTAACCTTCTGATCGAACGGCTCCCCGGTCCGGCCATCGTGGAGAGTTACCTGTCCGGTAGCCGGGAGCCCGGCCTTGCGCAGGAGATTGAAGATCTCCTCCTCGGTGGCGCCGTCAAAAACGGGAGAGGCCAGATGAATGCCCTTGCAGTATTTTTGCGCCAGCCTTATTACATCCTGATCTTTGAGTTCTTCGACGAACTCATTGACCTCGCGGGAGGACAAGAACTCTTTCAGGCGGCGGCGAAGACTATCCGCGTCCGGACGGCCATTGTTCAATAGCTCATCGATCTGCTGCCCTAGACTGCGAGCGGCCCAGCCCAGATGGGCCTCCAGAATCTGCCCCACGTTCATCCTGGAAGGAACTCCCAAGGGGTTCAACACAATATCGACCGGGGTCCCATCCTCTAAAAAGGGCATGTCCTCCTCTGGCAGGATACGTGAAATGACCCCCTTGTTGCCGTGGCGTCCGGCCATCTTATCTCCCACCTGCAGCTTCCGCTTGATAGCGACAAAGACCTTGACCATCCGGATGACCCCAGGGGGAAGCTCATCTCCGCCCTTGAGCTTATTGATCTTGTCCTGAAAGACCATTTTGATCAGATCCACTTGTTCCGTGGCGCTTTCCACGATGCGCTTAAGCTCGGCTTCCACCGATTCATTATCGACCCGGATCTCCCCCCAATAGGCCAGCGGGATCTCCTCCAACTCCTCCTCCGTGATCTCCTTCCCTTTGTTAAGAAGAACCTTCCGGTTGTCATCGCTGAGGCGTGCGGCCGTGCGGCGGCCCACCAGGAGCTTTTTGAGGCGCTTCAGCGCCCCCTCCTGGATGATGCGCACCTCGTCATGCTGATCCTTCTTCAGGCGGCTGATCTCCTCATCTTCAATGACCCGGCTCCTCTCATCCTTACCCATCCCCTTGCGGGAGAAAATCCGCACGTTGATGACCGTCCCTTCCACTCCAGGCGGAACCCTGAGCGAGGTATCCCGCACCTCGCCGGCTTTTTCTCCGAAGATGGCGCGCAGGAGTTTTTCTTCGGGAGAGAGCTGGGTCTCTCCTTTAGGCGTGATCTTACCCACCAGAATATCCCCCGGCTTCACCTCTGCCCCGATGCGGGTGATGCCGCTCTCATCGAGGTCCGTTAACGCCTCATCGCCAACATTGGGGATATCACGCGTGATCTCCTCAGGCCCAAGCTTGGTGTCCCGGGAGACGCACTCAAACTCCTCGATGTGAATGGAGGTGAAAACATCCTCTTTGACCACGCGCTCGCTGATCAGAATGGAATCCTCAAAATTATATCCTCCCCAGGGCATCAACGCGACCATGACATTGCGACCCAAGGCCAGCTCGCCCATCTCGGTAGATGGCCCATCGGCAATAACATCCCCCGCCTTCACATGATCCCCCACGACCACGATGGGTCTCTGGTTGATGCAGGTATTTTGATTGGATCGCTGGTACTTCACCAGGTTGTAGATATCCACTCCCGTATCCCGGTGTGCCCCGGAGGGTCGATCGGCCTTGACGACAATTCGGGTGGAGTCGACGCTTTCCACCACACCATCACGTTTGGCAACCGCGGTCACGCCGGAATCGCGCGCCACCACCTTCTCCATTCCAGTTCCGACTAAAGGAGCCTCGGTACGGAGCAAGGGGACCGCCTGGCGCTGCATGTTGGAACCCATGAGCGCACGGTTGGCATCGTCATTTTCCAGGAAGGGAATGAGGGAGGCAGCCACGCTCACCAACTGGTTCGGCGAGACGTCCATGAAGTCCACCTCTTCCGGTCGGGCCATCACAAATTCGCCACCCTTGCGCGCTGAAACAAGATCCGCCGTGAACGTGCCCCGGCTGTCGATCGGCGCATTGGCCTGGGCGATCACATGATCCTCCTCTTCCAGCGCGGAGAGATAGCGGATGCGATCGGTGACGCGACTATTTTCCACCTCGCGGTACGGCGTCTCGATGAAACCGTACTCGTTCACCCTCGCGTAGGTAGTAAGAGAGGCGATGAGACCGATATTGGGACCCTCAGGGGTTTCAATCGGGCAGACTCGACCATAATGGGTGGGATGAACGTCCCGGACCTCGAATCCCGCCCTCTCACGGGTCAAACCTCCCGGACCCAGTGCCGAGAGGCGACGCTTGTGGGTAATCTCCGAGAGAGGGTTGGTCTGATCCATGAACTGGGAGAGCTGGCTGGAGCCAAAAAACTCTTTCAGGGCCGCGGAGACGGGCTTGTAGTTGATCAGCTCCTGGGGCATCAGCGTCTCGATGTCCTGGAGGCTCATCTTCTCCTTGATGGCTCTTTCCATTCTTACCAGCCCCACGCGGAAGTGGTTCTCGACGAGCTCGCCCACCGCTCGCACCCGCCGATTTCCAAGATGGTCAATATCGTCCACGGAACCGTTCCCGTTTTTAAGCTCCATGAGGTAACGAACCACCTCCAGGATATCTTCCTTGCGCAACGTCCCCTGTTCTAAAGGCACGCTGAGCTTGAGCCGGTGGTTTAACTTGAGCCTTCCCACCTTGGAGAGATCGTAGCGATCGGGATTGAAAAAGAGATTGTTAAAGAAGTTAGTGGCCGAGTCTTTGGTGGGCGGGTCTCCAGGTCGGAGACGGCGGTAAATTTCAAGTATGGAGTGTTCTATTGCTTTTTCTTGCTTTTTATTCTCTTCCTTTTCCTGGGACAGTTGATCAAGCCTGTCCTGCAGCAAGGTGTTGCGCAAATGGGGACCTACGCGGGAATCATCAATGAAGAGAACCTCAATTTCGCTGAGCCCCTTTTCTCGGATAAGATCCAGTCTCTCCTGGGTGATCTCCTGGTTACATTCTACCAAGACCTTGCGGTTCTCAGGATCCACGATGTTGTGCGCGGCGACTCGCCCGAGGACATCCTCCCAGGCAACCGCAACATGCTTGATGCGGGAGAGTTCCATCTGACGGACCAAAGGTCGGGTAAACTTTTTCCCTTCCCTTACGATGAGCTCGTTGCTCTTCGGATCACGGACGTCGGAACCCGCCTTAATTCCAACCAGGTGATCAGGCTTGAAGACCAAGAGCGGCTTTCTCCCCTCAAACACGATGGTATCGGTCTTGTGAAAATAGTTGAGCAGGTCTTCGGTGGTCATTCCCAAAGCCCTGAGCAGAACCGTGGCATGGAACTTGCGCCGCCTGTCGATGCGGACATAAAGGATATCTCTCGGATCAAACTCAAAATCGAGCCAGGAACCCCGGTAAGGGATGACTCGGGCGGAGTAAAGGAGCTTACCACTGGCATGGGTCTTTCCCTTATCGTGCTCGAAAAATGCCCCGGGTGAGCGATGGAGCTGACTCACGATAACGCGCTCTGTCCCGTTGACCATAAAGGTTCCATTCTTGGTCATTAACGGAACCTCGCCAAAATATACCTCTTGTTCCTTAACGTTCTTGATGGTCCGACTACCGGTCTGAGGGTCCACGTCCCACAGAACCAGCTGCACCGTAACCTTTAAAGGAGCCGCATATGTCATCCCGCGCTGGTGACATTCTTCCACGTCATACTTCGGCTCACCGAGACTATAACCCACGAACTCCAGAGAGGCCGTCTCATTGAAGTCCTTGATGGGAAAAACAGATTTAAAAACCTCTTGAAGTCCTATGCCCTGTCGCTGGTTCGGTAGGACATCTTTTTGCAGAAAGAGGTCGTAGGAGTTTTTCTGGATTTCAATCAGGTAGGGAAGATCGATAATCTTCCTAATCCTACCAAAATTGCGGCGATACCTTACATTGTGGGCCACTTGAAATGCCATGATTACTCCTCTTCGAATAAGCCGTTAAGAATCAGCAAGGAAAACGTTGGGGGACAAAGGCCTATTTAATCTCGACCTTGCCTCCCACCTCTTCGATTTTTTTCTTGACTGTCTCGGCCTCGGCCTTGGAAACGCCTTCCTTAATCGCCTTAGGTGCGCCGTCCACCAGATCCTTCGCCTCTTTTAGGCCTAGACTAGTGAGCTCACGCACCACCTTGATGACCTGGATCTTCTTTTCCCCAGCTTCGGTTAGGATAGCGTCGAATTCCGTCTTCTCTTCTTGAGCCGCCGCTGGTCCAGCCGCAGCGGCAGCGATGGCTACCGGCGCCGCTGCGCTCACCCCCAGTTCGCCCTCCAGCTCCTTGACCAAAGCTGCTGCATCCATCAGCGACATGTTCTTAATAAAGTCCTTCACCTGTTCTTTCGTTACTTCTGCCATGGGTCCTTCCCCTTTCTATAAATTTCACTAGGATTTAGAAATTAAACTTCCGATTTCCCCTTGCGTAGCGTTTCGACGAGCCGTACCACCCTCGCTCCCGGCTCCTGGATGAGACGGAGGAGTTGAACCGCAGGAGCCTGCATGAGGGCAAGGAGCTTGGCCTGGAGTTCCGGACGACTGGGCATCTGGGCCAAGACCTTCACCTTTGCCTGATCCATGAACTCGCCCTCGAACAGTCCTCCTTTGATTGCCAGCTTCTCATTCTCTTCGATAAATTTGACTAAGGTCTTGGAGAGCGTTATCGGATCCTCATAGCCAAAAATCCAACCGTTCGGCCCCTCAAGGAGACGATCCAAAGAACCGTAGGGGGAGTCTTTTAGGGCACGACGCACCAAGGTATTCTTGATCACTTGGTACTCCCCCGAGGCCTTACGGATCTCCCGACGAAGCCGTGTCATCTGTGCCACCGTCAGACCCCGATATTCAGTAACGATGGCCATCTTGGCTGCCTTAAACTTCTCCTGAACTGCGGCGACGCTCTTGGCTTTTTCCTCGATCGACGCCTTCATCGCTAACTCAGCCATGCCGTTTTCTCCTTAAGGCCTACGCTGCCAGTGCCCTAACCTGAGACAAATCGATCTTGACCCCCGGCCCCATAGTGGTGGAAAGGGTCACTCCCAAAACATAGTTACCCTTGGCGGAAGCAGGTTTCGCTCGCAGGATCGAGGTCAAGACAGCCCTGGCATTGTCTAATAGCTTCTCGGCACCAAAGGTAGCCTTACCGATAGGCACGTGAATTATTCCTGCCTTATCAACTCTAAACTCCAGCTTCCCAGCCTTGATCTCTTTTACCGCCTTGGCGATATCCAGGGACACCGTCCCGGTCTTGGGATTGGGCATGAGACCCCTAGGTCCGAGAATCTTGCCGATCCTGCTAACCGCCCCCATCATGTCCGGGGTAGCGACCGCCTTGTCAAAGTCGAGCCACCCTTCGCTTATTTTCTTGATCAGATCCTCTGCCCCGACAAAGTCCGCTCCCGCTTCCTGGGCCTCCCTCTCCTTCTCCCCTTTGGCGAAGGCCAGTACCCGCACTGCTTTCCCCATCCCATGCGGAAGCACCACGGTCCCTCGAACATTTTGATCTGCCTGCCTTGGGTCGACCCCTAACCGGACTGCCATCTCCACGGTCTCATCAAACTTAGCCCGGGCCGTCTCGTTCACCAAGCGCAACCCTTCTTCCAAGAGATATCTCTGGGTACGATCCACCTTTGCCAATCCGGCACGATAGCCTTTTCCTCTGCGTTTCATTTTTCCCCCGAACCTCAGTCTTCGATCTCTAAACCCAAACTCCTGGCAGTTCCTTCCACAGTCTTCTCCGCGGCTTCCAGATCCTTGGCGGTGAGATCGCGTAATTTAATCTGGGCAATTTCACGTACTTGGGCCCTGGTTACCTTTCCGACCTTCACTTTGCCCGGCTCACCCGACCCTTTCTCAACACCAGCCGCCTTCTTCAGCAGAATGGAGGCCGGCGGGGTCTTAGTAACAAAAGTGAAGGAACGGTCCGCATAGACCGTAACGATCACCGGGATGATCATTCCCTGTTGTGACTGGGTCGCAGCGTTGAAGGCCTTGCAAAACTCCATAATATTGACCCCACGCTGGCCTAAGGCCGGCCCTACCGGAGGGCTCGGATTAGCTTGTCCCGCCGGGATCTGAAGTTTAACTTCCCCGATAACCTTTTTTGCCATAAAATAGCTTTCAAGCGATTAGCCTTCAGCTATCAGCTAAAACCTGAAAGCTGACCGCTGATGGCTGATTGCTGTCTTCTCAGTTGCGTTCCACCTGAACAAATTCCAATTCCACCGGGGTCGCGCGGCCAAAGATGCTGATCAGCACCCTGAGCTTGCCTTTGTCTGGCCGCACATCTTCCACGACCCCATTAAAATCAGCGAAGGGACCATCGACGACCTTAACGCTCTCCCCGACGGAAAAAAGGACCCGAGGTTTAGGCTTGATGGCCCCCTCCTCCATCTGCTGAGTGATGGCCTTGACTTCCTCGTCGCTAACCGATGAAGGGTTTGTGGTTCCCCCGACAAATCCTGTCACCTTCGGAGTCTCTTTGACGACATGCCATGTTTCGTCGTTGAGCTCCATTTGTACCAGGATGTAGCCAGGGAAAAACTTCCTTGAGGAAGTCCTCTTTTTTCCCTTGACCAACTCCACTACCTTCTCCACCGGGACCAAGATCTCCCCAAAATATTCCTGCTTGCCAAGCGTCCTGATCCTCTCCTCCAAGGCTGCCTTGGCCTTCTGCTCGAAACCCGAGAAGGTATGTACCACGTACCATTTTTTTGCCATACAGGAGAACCTGCTAAGATTTAACTGATGATGGCCTGAATCGTTCGCGTCAGGCCGAAATCTACTAAAGCTAGAAAGATCGCAATCATCAAAACAACAATCACGACGAGCAAGGTCGCCGCATAGGTTTCTTTCCGAGAGGGCCAATGGACCTTTTTCAACTCCTGCCAGGCCTCTTTAAAGAATTCCACCAAGTGCGAAAGACTATCCCGAGCTTTCTGTATCCATTCTCCCATGAGAGTGCCGAACGCGATGTGATGGCGGGTCAGGCAGGACTCGAACCTGCAACAACCGGATTTGGAGTCCGGCGCTCTAGCCAGTTGGAGCTACTGACCCTGGTTCTCCTTTACAGTTTGACCTCTCGATGCAGGGTGTGGATCCGGCAGAAAGGACAGAATTTTTTAAAGGCTAACTTGTCCGTAGTCGTCTTTCGGTTCTTCGAGTTCGTATAGTTCTTTCGCTTACATTGATCACAGGCAAAGCCGATCAGCTCACGCATGGCCTCTCCCTCTCTCGGACACTACTGGATAATCTTGGTTACTACGCCCGCCCCCACCGTCCTGCCTCCTTCCCGGATCGCGAATCTCAACCCCTCATCCATAGCAATAGGGGTTATCAGGGTTATTTCCACATTGACGTTGTCTCCGGGCATGACCATTTCGGTTCCTTCAGACAATTTCACAACTCCGGTCACGTCGGTGGTGCGGAAATAGAATTGGGGCCGATACCCATTGAAAAACGGGGTGTGTCTTCCCCCCTCTTCCTTCGTCAGGACATAGGCCTCAGCATTGAACTGGGTGTGTGGCGTGATGCTTCCCGGTTTAGCCAATACTTGACCCCTTTCGACCTCTTCCCGTTTGGTTCCCCTAAGCAGCACTCCGATATTGTCTCCAGCCCGCCCTTCGTCCAAAAGCTTACGGAACATCTCAACCCCTGTAGCGACGGTCTTTTGGGTAGCCTTAAACCCCACAATCTCCACCTCATCACCCACGTGGACGATGCCCCTCTCCACCCGGCCGGTTACCACCGTACCACGACCACTGATGGTAAAGACATCTTCCACTGGCATAATGAACGGCCTTTCGACATCCCGCACCGGCTCCTTGATATAGCTATCCACGGCGGCCATTAATTTGAGCACCCCCCCACAGTTGGGGCAATCTTCCTTGCCACAGCCGCACTCTAGGGCCTTCAACGCACTACCAACGACGACCGGCGTGTCATCACCAGGGAACTTATACTTGGATAACAACTCCCTGACCTCCAGCTCTACGAGATCTAAGAGCTCCTTATCGTCCACCATGTCGGCCTTGTTGAGAAATACCACAATAGCTGGAACCCCGACTTGGCGTGCCAATAAAATATGCTCACGGGTCTGCGGCATAGGACCGTCCGCGGCGGAAACCACAAGAATAGCGCCGTCCATCTGGGCCGCACCGGTGATCATATTCTTCACATAGTCCGCATGGCCTGGGCAATCCACATGGGCGTAATGTCTACTTGAGGTCTCATACTCCACATGGGCAATATTGATTGTGAGGCCCCTCTCTCTTTCTTCCGGGGCCTTATCAATCTGGTCATAGGCCATGAATTTCGCCATGCCCTTTTTCTCCAGCACCTTAGTGATGGAAGCAGTCAGGGTGGTCTTTCCATGATCCACGTGACCGATTGTCCCAATATTCAGATGCGGCTTCTTCCGCTCAAATTTCTGTTTGCTCATGTCCTCCTCCTAATTGGTTTGCCGTTCACTCATTCCCTTATACCCGTCTGGGCTCTTTAAACGATGTATTTCTCCGCCAAGGTTCCGGGCAAAAGCCCAGGAGCGGGATTGAACCGCTGACCTCGTCCTTACCAAGGACGTGCTCTACCGACTGAGCTACCTGGGCATTTCAGTCGTAAGCCATACACAAACTGGAGCGGGAAACGGGACTCGAACCCGCGACCCCGAGCTTGGAAGGCTCGCGCTCTACCAACTGAGCTATTCCCGCATTATGGTGGAGAGGGGAGGATTCGAACCTCCGAAGCCGTACGGCGGCAGATTTACAGTCTGCTCCCTTTGGCCACTCGGGAACCTCTCCTTCTCTACCTCGAAAACAAATCCATTAAGCTAAGCACCCCGAGCCTAAGGGTTTGGCAGCATCCAACTCGGTCAGCAACCCGAACTCTCGATCTGGAGCTGGCGATAGGAGTTGAACCTACAACCTGCTGATTACAAATCAGCTGCTCTACCGTTGAGCTACGCCAGCTTTGTCTGCGAAAAAGGTAATTGCACGCGCCAATGCAAAAAAATCCCTTGCTCGCCTTAAAAATTGGCGATGGAGAAGCCCGCTGTATAAATAGTTTGGACCTAACCCTTAAGGCAAATGACAGCGATTAAGACTAGTATATATTGCAAACTAACATATAGAACACCTTCCCGTTCTAATGTCAAGCTCCCCCGCTATAAAAATCTCTACTATTGATCTTTGTAAAATATAGTGACATTTAATGGATTTTGTGTTAGTGTATTGTGCATGGGAAATCTACTTGGAGTACGAAGGGACTTTGACGTA
>MGRY01000144.1 GCA_001799045.1 Deltaproteobacteria bacterium RIFCSPLOWO2_02_56_12
TGCATTCTTTCACGCAATTGTTAGTAGTTTAAATCTCCCATTACCCCAAGCCGGAGAGAATGTCTATCCCTACCTTGCGAGCTATAGAAGCTTGACACCCAAGACGGCTGAAAGTTATTCTCGCTGCCGAGCATCCGGTGAAAGCTAAAGGAAGGGGGCAAGCATTGAGAATCATCGACCTTCATTGCTATCCCAACACGAAGCCGTGGATTAAGTCTCAGGGGCCGTATGTCTAGGCGCTGGAAAAGTACTGGAACCGTACCTGGACGGGCAGGACTGAAGAAGAGGTCGTGCGGGAGTTCCAAAGTGCGGGGGTTGGCACGCGGTCTCCCAGGGTTTGTTCCCTATCGGTGTCTTTTAATTGGGTGAATCGTAACGGTGTCAGGATTGCAAAGTTGCATTCTTTCACGCCGCAACGGGTTCAACCCTTCTCCAGCCTTTCGACCCTTTTGCCGCGTGCCATAGATTATAGTTCTGCTGAAGGTTGAGCCACAGTTCTGGCGTTGTACCAAACGCCTGAGACAAGCGCAGGGCCATATCCGCTGACACCGATCCACGCTCGTTGACAACTTTTGAAACCGTCTTTCGCGACACCCCCAGGGCTCTCGCCAGATCGGCCACTGTCAGCCCAAGTGGCTCTAAATGCTGCCGCCTCAGAATTCCGCCAGGGTGACTCGGAGCTCTCTTGCCGGTTCTCATCCTTAACCCTCCTAATGGTAATCTACGTAATCAACGTCAAACGCGTCACCATCCTTGAATTGAAATATAACCCGCCAATTCCCCGAAACTTTAACCGACCAATACCCCTGTAACTTTCCTTTTAACTGATGCAGACCGGAACCGGGGAAATGCATATCTTTCACTGCACTAGACGCATTCAACCTGTCGAGGAGATCGGCCAATCTCTGCGCGTGCTTGGCTTGGATTCCCTTTTTGACTCCATCAAGGAAAAATTTCTCAAGCCCTTTGTGCGCAAAGGTCCTAATCACTCGTCAATGTGTAACCCGTCGGGTTACGCTTGTCAAGAGAGACAAGCCAGATCGCTTCGACTGTTGGACTGCTGAAGAAGATTTTCTGCGGCAATGCGGAGCGAATTCTGGGATTGTAGCTTTGGAAGTTGGGGCTGGTTACGGTGTTTTCCTGCGGGTCGGAGCGGAAAGAGTTCGATTCCCGTTGAGACCACCAGCCTTGTCGTAGAAATGTCCGGCGCTTCTTTCCATGTGAACCAGCTTCCCACGGGCAAAGCCAATCTGAGAAAAGAAGCCGGGTGTCTCTGTTTCTTCCGGATTCACCAGTGTAAAAACCTTTTCTATCCTCCTTCGATCCTTGGCCAATCTGCTAAATTCATTCACCAAGGCCCGGCCGATACCCTTATAGCGATAGGCCGGGTGAACACCGATAACATCGATCCACCCGACTTCGTCCCGGAGACCAAAATCCCAGATGCTTGCCCAGCCAAAGAGAAAGCCGACCATTCGGTTATCCACTTCGTTCGACTGAGGCTCACGAACGTCAGCGACAAGAGAGGCCCAAGGAGGGATGCCTTCCGCGTTAATAAACCTCCTCTCCCAATAGGCCGGCCGGGGAAAGCCTCGGATCACTTCGTCAATTTTCATGACGGCTTGAAGGTCATCTTTCCTGAGCTCCCTGATATCAACCGATTTCATCACCACAGCTCCTCGTCTGGCTTAGAGCCCTTTCCCGCCCCCTCTCTGGGACGCGTGTAAATGACGTACCAGCCCTCAATGGTTGTGGACGGTTGCTGGGGATGGCATTCTGAACAAGCTAGATCTTCCGCCCGCGCGGGCTCCAGATGCACCTCCAACCCCATCGATTCATAAGACTCGGTTGCCTCTTTGAGTCTCGAACCGCCGGCGAGAAAACGCTTCGTCCAACCCTGCTGTAGTAGCTCGTCCTCCCGACTTGGGCTTTCTGCAGGCATGGGATTATTCATCTTAGAAAAGGTCATCTCCCAGATCGTTGCCGGCCGGAAGGTGACCGTGTTCTTGGAGAAATCGCTGTAGCAGTTCACTCTCTCGCTGGGTATACATAGAAGCCTCTTCATAAAGAAAGTACCGCGCCTTGGGATTACTGTTCAACTGCTCTTCAAGGGCGAGACGCAAGTTGACCACCCCCGCGATCCGAAGGATCTGCTTTTCGGCATCCAGAAGCTGGTAGACGCCTTCCGAGGCAGACGCTGTTGCGACATGTTCTTGATCAAATTCCAACCACGGCTCCGGCGGCAGAATGGGCGCGCCGATCTGGAGCCGCAGGTCGCACCTGAGACACCGTCGCGCCTCCTTTAAGGCTATGGACTCGTCGAAGCCAAGCTCTATCGTTTCGAAGCTCGTCTGGCGCTCGGCAAGTGAACGGTACGGCATAGGTTCCCGGCCCCGGGAAGCAAATTCCTCATCGCGACCGATCCAGGGGTCGTTCTCCTGGGCCGGGGCCAAGGCCTCTTCAATGACACCATCGCCCCCGAGGTACCGGTCGATGGAGGCCGCTGCCTTCCTTCCGACGGCAATCGCCTGAATAACCGACGATGGCCCGCTTACCGCTTCGCCTCCCGCAAGCAGTCCAGAAACAGGCGTGGCCAGAGTGGCCTCATCGACCCGGAGCGTTCCCCGTTCCGTAACCAACGACTGGCCAATTTCCCCCAAGAAGGAGAAATCTGTGCTCTGGCCGATAGCAAGGACCACGGTGTCGGCCTCGATCACGGTTGTGACCGACGGGTCAAAGGAGGGATTGAAGCGTCCCGACTCGTCGAAGACTCGGGTGCAGCGAACCAACTCGATCCCGGCAACCTTCCCGTTCGCCAGGACCCGCTTCGGCCCCCAGGACGGGTGGAGGACACCGCCTTCTTCGCAAACCTGCTCTATTTCCGACTTGAAGGCCGGCATCTCGGCGCGCGATTCCAGGCAGGCAATCTGTAGCTCTTTTGCGCCAAGGCGGCGCGCTGTAAGCGCGACGTCCATCGCCACATTTCCCCCGCCTATCACAACGACGCGGCCCAGTGGCGTCCCCGGCCATGAGCCGAGGTTGACTTCGCGCAGAAAGTCCAGGCCCCAGAGAACACCCGGTATCTCGCTCCCCTCAAGCCTGATCTTCTTGCTCAACTGGGCGCCAACTGCCAGAAAAACGGCGTCGTATTCGCTGCGCAGCTTCTCCAGTGAAAAGCCGGAGGCCGGGCCCACGGCAGTGTTGGTCCTGAGTTCTATGCCCCGGGCCAGAATCCAGTCAATCTCGCGCCGGACTACCTCGCGGGGCACACGGAACCGCGGGATGCTCTGCAGCAGCATCCCGCCGGGCTCGGAGGCTGCTTCGAAAACCGTCACACTGTGCCCCTTAGTCTGAAGGTAATAAGCTGCGGTGAGTCCTGCCGGACCTGAACCCACGACGGCGACTTTTTTTCCTGTCTTTGTAACCGGCACCGCCGCCTGGTCTTGCGGCCTCGCATGCTCCGCAGCAAAACGTTTGAGCCTGCATATAGAGATAGGCTCGCTTACACTGCCCCGGCGGCAAACACTTTCGCACGGATGGAAACAGACATAGCCAAGAACCGCAGGAAACGGAACCCTTTCCCGGATCACGGCGAGGGCTTCATCGTACTTCTGCTGGGCAATAAAACGAACATAACGTGGTATGTCGATGCCGGCCGGACAACCCGCGCGGCATGGAACTAAAGCCTGTTCCTTTGAAAACGCGGCCCCCATGTCGGTGGGTTTGTCCATAAGAGCGCCGGTCGGACAGACCTGGACACAGGCGGTGCAGAATTTACATTCCGACTCGGGCAGAGAAGATGCCGTAGTGCCCACCACCACGCGACTTTCAGCTATCGTGAACCCCAAAGCTTCAACTCCCCGGATGTCGGCGCAAACCCGGACGCAGCGGGTGCAGCCGATGCAGAGATTGTAGTTGCGCGTAAAGAGGGGGTCGTCTTGGATATTGGAGAGATCACGAAATACATAACGCGGGGTGTCTGCCTTAATCCCTACGAAGTCGGCCACCCTGCGCAGCTCGCAATTCGCAAACTTGGTACAACAGCGCTCAGGCACGGGGATATTAAAGGAACAAGCGATGCGGTCACATCCCTCTCTGTTGGGACAAACAAGGCAGGTGTGCGGGTGATCGGCCAGGATTTCGGACAGGCGCTCCTGGCGCCTGGCTATGACCTTCGCCGTGGAGCTCTGGATCTGGATCCCTTCTTCGGCATGGGTCGAGCAGGCCGATACAAGCTCACCATTGAGCTCAACGAGACATAATCCGCAGCCCTGGAATTCCAGGGATTCGGAGCCGCTGCTCCGCAAAACCTGCCCATCACGCCAGATAGCAGGAAGGCCGACCTTCCCCCGTGCCAGAGGGAGACTGGGGTGAGAGCAAAGGCCGGGGATGTAGATGCCCGCACCGCGGGCCGCCTCAAGGAGGGACACACCTGACCGCACCGTTACTTGGGCGCCGTCAATGGTTAAGGTGTAAAGCTCAATATTTGACCTGTCGCGCATGTCAGGAGGAGTGTCATTTACAGCAAGCACTTTTCACTCGTGTCATTCTGAGCCGAAGGCGAAGAATCTCTCGAACAAACGAGACCCTTCGCTACGCTCAGGGTGACAAGAGAGCAGAGCGGGTACATGAAACACCTGCAACTGCATCCGATACTGCCTGTGAAATCAAATCCAAGTTTCTACAGTTAAGACAACCTGGTCCATCCTTCACCAGGAATGGTTAATGGCTCCAGGCGCGCACGCAGCCATGCAAGGCAGCGGTCCGCGGCCGCTTGCCGGCTTGCAGGGGGCGCAGCTGTACTTTATCTTTTTCCGTTCCTCTTCCCTGACGGCTGCAACTGTTTTTTCCGACAACGGATCGTATTCGTCGGCAGCCATTTCCAAGAGCCTTGGCGGACAGACAGGGACACAGTCGCCGCAGCCATTACACTTATCGGTGTCGATGCTGATAAAGAATTCGCCGGAGCCGTCCTTATAGCCGTAATTGGCGATCACTATGCGCCTTTCTGCAGCAGCGTATCGCCAAAGAGCGCCGCGCCCAAAGCGCCCGCGATCTGGCTGTCATATTTACTCTGGACCGCCTGGATGCCCAATTCCTTCTCCAGCCGCTTGACTATTCCAGGGTT
>MGRY01000145.1 GCA_001799045.1 Deltaproteobacteria bacterium RIFCSPLOWO2_02_56_12
GTTGAGCATTGGAGGCAAGTAGTTGGCGCAACCGAACAAAGGTTCGCATAATCTCGACGTTGACTTGAATAGCACGCCTGCTCCGCAAAACACTCGAAAGCATGGCAACGCCTTGTTCCGTAAAGACGTAAGGTGGATGCCGCCGGCCACCACGGCCTGACTTTGAGGTCACAAATTGTGACCTCAAACTTGAGGTGCCAAAATGGAACCTCAAGTTCTCAACCTCCTGAGGAGTGAGTCGGAACATGAAATCTTCCGGAAACCGATCCAAATTTCGCTTTACTGCTTGATTCAGCGCCTTCGTTTCCACTCCGTAAAGCTCTGCCAGATCAGCATCCAGCATCACTTTATGTCCTCGAAGGAGAAAGATTAAGCTCTCAATCCGCTCGATTGGAACTAGGTCCGCCACCTAACATCTACTCCTTTACTGAAACCAAGATTTAAGGCCTAGGTCTCGTGATTTTTAATTTCACTAGCCGCCAAAAAATCTCGGCTGAGAGAGGCAGTCCGGGCGATGGTGCAGAATCCGAGATGTGACCGGATCGAACGACCCAGCCTAAATATGAGGCCCTTATTTCGCCAGGAATCTTATATGCCCTGGGATCTCTGTTTGTCGTAAGTCGCTTTTCCTCCTTTAGCCTCCTTATCTACGACGCCTTGGCCACCTTCCGGAATTGATGACAATCCCGGCACAGCCCCTCGGCGTTGTGGGCCTTCTTATCCTGATGACAGGTGAGGCAAACCTCCCTTTTGGTTACTTTCCACCCGTGGGGAAGATGACAGGTCGTGCATTCTGCCGCGGAGTGGGTGGGTTTCAGATGGAGTTCACTACGAGTCGGATGACAGGTGACACAAGCAGTGGTGGGTTTGCGACTCTGTTCCTTCAGGTGGCACTGGGCGCAGGGAAAGGCCATAGGGGCGTCTGCCGGACGCGCATGGCAGGAGGCGCATTCTCCTTGCAAGCCTCTTCCTCTCCAGTGACACTGATTGCAACTGAGCTCGGCATGCTTTCCACGAAGGGGCCATGGATGGTTGAATTTCTCGACCACTGCGACTTCCGTCGGGCTGGGGACCTTGGTTTCCTGCCCGATGATCGTATGACACAGCTGGCAATCTTTTCGAATAATTTTTCCTTCCCGGCTCACATGGTTCCCTTCGTGGCAGCGAAAGCAACCGGGGTATAAGGTGTGGCCGATATTGTCGGGATGAGTGCGCCAATCCACTTTCATCTCGGGGAAAAAATTGGTCTGATAGATCCGCTGAACCTCCGCGATGGCCTTTTTGATCGCCTCCCGTTTTACCGCGTAGATCTTGGGATATTGGGTCACATAGAAACTATCCAGCAATGTCGCGACGCCTTCTCTGGCCTTTTCCTTGCTCGGATAGGGCTGGCTCAAAACGCGCACCGCCTCTCTCTTGATGTAGGGAAGGTTACTGTCGATGAGGCCTCTAAGCAATGCATTGTCGACAGCGCTATCCGGGTCGCGGAAGATATGACTCGGGCGGTTATGGCAGTCCATGCAGTCCATCCGCCTGACTTCCAGCTTCTTTATCTCTTCAGGGCTCAAGGGGGCAGTCCGATCGAAGTATTCAGTTACCCGCCCCTGTCTATCCTTCATTCTCACCCAAGGAATCTTCTGCCGCTTGTGGTCCGCAGCCCCATACCACACCTCGTTGGCAATGTTCATATGCCAATGTATTCCCGCGGTAATGCCGGTGGTCGGACTGCCGCCCCCGGTGCGGATGAGGGTCCTGACCTGGCGCACGCTGTTCTTTTCGTCATGCCCGAATCGGGTAATGACTTTTAACTGAGCGCCAAAAAACTTTTCCGGCCAGTGACACTGCTCACAGGTCTCCTGAGCCGGGCGGAGGTTTTCAACCGGCGTCGGTATCGGACGGGGATACTTTTGGAAAAGAACGGAATAGATCTGGTAGGCGCCCGAAAGTTTCGACCGAACGTACCATCCCGCCCCCGATCCTACGTGACATTCTGCGCACGTCACCCGGGCATGGGGCGAGTCCTGGTAGGCTGTGTGCTCCGGCTCCATCACCGAGTGACAGAGCTCGCCGCAGAAGGTAACCGAGTCGGTGAAATGGTAGGCCTGATAACTGATAGCAGAGATCATCCCCATAAGGACAAGCGATGAAAGAACGACGAGGAAAAGGATCCCGCGGGTTTTTGGATTATTCAGATCGATGCGGGGATAAAGCGGGAGATCCCCTCCTTTGACCCGCCGCCGCCGCTCCATCAGGGCGCCTACGGGAATGAGAAAAACTCCGAACAGTAGAAGTCCGGGATAGATTATGTAAATGAAAATACCGATGTAGGGATTTGCCTTCCCCAATATCGCCTCAACCACCAGCAAGAAGGCGATTGAGAGAAGGCTGAAAAACACCAGCCCGGCGCCTACGAGGCTTAAAGGATGGTGCAGGAGACTGCGAATGCGACCGTCAGGCAATGGTTAACCCCCCTCTCGTATGAGCATAGGTACTTTTTCCCCAAGAAACAGGCAATTTTTCCCCGCTTTCCAGGGCATCTTCCGGATAGATTATTTTCTCCTCGCTGCTTATATTAACCTCAAAATAAACAGGCGAATACGCCTGGGGAAGCGAAAGGGGGATAAAACAATGGCACGATATCATGGCGGCAAATGGGTCAAGGCGGGCTTTTACTGGAGTCCCGCACGATGGGAGATAATCACCATCCCAAAAGGAGGCAGGGCCCTCCCCGGCGGTGAGGAACTGAGCTATTTCCGAGTCCCGGTCCTTTTCATCCTGGTGCTCGGCCCCCTGATGGGAGCGGTCTATGTAATCTTTCTTCCTCTCATCGGCTTCGGCTTGTTCTTCGGCTTTGCCGGGAAGAAGCTCTTCCTCTTCTTCAGAAGGGCCGTCAAGAGCGTTATCGAAAAGTTGGCGGCGCTCCGCGAAGAAGAAGGGTAAGGGGTCAGGCAGGCACTTGAAGGCGGGGACGGCCTTAGTCACTTGACAATTCCTCGCTCAAGAGCGAACCGGATGAGTTCAGCTCTATTGTGGATACCGAGCTTCTCCGTCAGGTGGGCGCGGTGTCCCATGGCGGTCTTGACGCTGATCGCCAAGAGCTCGGCGATTTCCTTGTTGGTCTTCCCTTCGGCAACAAGTTTAAGTACCTGCTTCTCCCGGTCGGTTAAGTTCTCATAGGGGTCCTCATTCTCGGAAGGCTTAGCCCTGCCACGGTACCCCTCGATCACGGCGGGGGCGATATCCGGGTGGAGGAAGGTCCCTCCCTGATAGACTGCCCTTATGGCGGCGACCAGTTCGGCTCCCGCAGCCCGTTTTACCACGTATCCCGAAACGCCTGCCTTGAGGAAGCGATAAAGGTATTCTTTATTTGCATACTGGGTGAGGATCAGGATCTTCACATCGGGAAAAAGCTTCTTGAGCTCCAGGGTTGCCTCCAGACCCCCTAATCCCGGCATCGCGATATCTAGCAGCACGATATCCGGGCGAAGCTTTTTTACCTGTTCGATTGCCTCACTCCCGTCCGCCGCCTCCCCTGCCACTTCCAGATCGTTGTAGCTCGAAAGAAGGGCCCTGATCCCCTCACGGAAGAGGGCATGATCGTCCGCAATGAGAATCTTGATCTTACCCATCATCGATGGCCCTTTAACTTCATATCAAGTAGCCGTCCCCGGGAATTTCTATAGTGAGCCGTGTGCCTCCCCCCGGTTCCGAATAAATAGTAAAGGCCCCGTCCAGCAGGGCCGCCCGTTCTCTCATGCCAAGGAGCCCAATAGCTCTATCGGCAGACCCGACAACTTTTTCTGGTTCAAAACCCTTCCCGTTGTCCTCGACCTGAAGGCGAAGCAGTCTATCGCCAAACTCGATCACGATCCTCACGCTGTTAGCCTCCGCATGCCTGGCAATGTTGGAGATAGCCTCTTGCCCGATCCTGAAGAGTGTCGTCTCGATCTCAGGCTTGAGCCTCCGCTCCGTCCCGACGACCTCGAATGTAAGGTCAATTCCCAAAGGTTCCAGGCGGCTTTCGGCAACCCACCGGATGGCCGAAGGGAGACCAAGGTCATCTAGAACAGATGGCCTAAGGTCATATATCAAGCGGTGAATGCTATCTAAGGTCCTATTGGCCAAAGCCTTCATGCGCATGAGCCTCTCTTTAAGCGGCTCGGAAGCGCTGCTGACGCTCGTCTCGACCGAAAGCAGGAGGGTCGCCAGGTCCTGGCTGGTCTCGTCATGGAGCTCGCGAGCGATCCTCTTCCGCTCCTCCTCTTGGACGCTGATCACTTTTCTCAAAAGCTCTCCCCGCGTCTCCTCCTTGCGCTGAAGTTCCTGATAGAGGGCCTTCAGCTCCTGAGTTCGCTCCTCAACCCTTTTTTCTAAATCTCGCTTCCCCTCCGCGATCGTATCCAAGGAGGTCTTTAGCTTCATCTGCATCTGATCCAAGGACAGTGCGAGAGAGCCGATCTCGTCCTCACCGAACTGAGGGATCGGCCTGTCGAGGTCCCCTTTGGCAATTCGCTTCGCAGCCTCAGTCAAGACTCCCAAGGGCTTGGTCACGCTCCGCGCCACTCCCCCGGCAAAGAGGAGCGCCACCACGATAGTCAAGGAGCCGAGAAACAAAAATCGCCGCTCCATAGCGAACGCCGGAGCGAGGGCCTCCTTTTCCGCCTGCCGGATGCTCAAGGCCCAGGGCGCATTGGTTAAGGGTGCAAAAGCAACGACCTCCCGCTCGCGCTCGGGAAAGCCCTTCTGTTCGTGACAAGTGTGGCAGGTCCCTACCACAGATCTCTTTTCTCGGATCAAGCCGGCCAAGAAGCGACCGTGGTCGCTATCGATGAAGGCGCGCTCCGGCTTATTGGAAGCGAGCACGATTCCACGGCCATCTACGAGATCCAGATAGGTCGTATCGCCCAGCCGGATCGGGTGGAGAAGAGAGCGGAAGCGGAGACTTCCCGGGTCCAACTCTCCTCCCACCGCTCCCACCAAATCGCCGCGCCAGTCACGGATCGGCACCACAGCGTAGATCCTCCTAACCCCATCAAGGATAAGGTTCGATACCTCCGGCCTACCCGCTTCAAGCGCAGCGCGAATCGGCGCAAGCAGGGAGAGGTCCTTATCTATACCGGCAGGTCGCCTAGGCTCCGCCCAGACCATCTTTCCTGTCCGGTCCACCAAGAAGACTCCTTCGGTAAAGATAGACTGTAGAAAGGCCTCCCTAAGCGCCGTTTTTACAGTTTTTGGCGGATCCTTTTCAAAACCAAACCGGGCACCCAATGCCACTTCCTGTAACAGGATCAGATTTGACTTCAGGATATAATCCAGATTGTCGGCCAAAGCCTGAACGAGATGCTGGCGTTCGCTCAAGGCTCGACTGGACAGCTCTTGGCTTCCCCACTGGCTGGAGACCAGGAGGATCGTCGCCAGGGCCACCATCCACAACCCAACCAGGAGGACGATACGCCCCCGAAGATTCCTCTTGAGGAAACGGAACGGGTTCACCAGACATCCCCTGTGATTCTAAGGAAACTAATACAAACGTATTAAGTCATGTTACATTATCGTCGATCCAGCGTTAGATGCTTCACTGCGTTCAGCATGACAAAAAGAGTGTCATTCTGAGCGCAAGCGAAGAATCTCATTCTTTTTAATGTCACTTTGTTTATTTCGTT
>MGRY01000146.1 GCA_001799045.1 Deltaproteobacteria bacterium RIFCSPLOWO2_02_56_12
TACGACTACAATTATCAAGGGCGAGGCTCCTGTGGGCATTACCTACATTAAATATGTAAAGCAGTACAAAGGACCCGTCGGATACGTGTTGATGGACAAATATCTGAGCGATCCGAATTATATGAGCCTGAGCGCCAAGGCCGTTCATCCAAACGCGGCGAAGCTCTACCTCGAGTTCGTAACTTCAGCGGAGGGTCAAAAGCTGGCCGCGGCGGAAGGAGAGTTCGTCATGTATCCCGGAATTTTTCCGCCTATCAAAGACGCGGAAAAAGTGGCTCCCAATATGGTTTTCATGGATAACCCTTCCGCGGAAGAGTTTAAGAAACTAATGACCGGTACCTTTAGGGATATCTTCTTCAGCAAGTAGTTCTCCGGGACATCGTTCTGAATCGATGACGTCAAAGAGGGCTGGCCTGCATGATGAATGCGCAAGGTCGGTCCTCTTTGTGTTTCTATGACTTCAGTGAAAGACACGACGTTAACGGATAGCGCAGCCTCAGGCCGCCTCTTTGACCGTTCTCTTCGAGCCTTTTGGCAAAATCCCGACCTTGTGGTGGTCACGGTCGTCGGCATTGTCATCGCCTACCTCAGTCTCTCGCCCACCCTGATGCTTTTCTACGGCAGCTTCCGTAGCAAGGCGCTGGGTGTGAAAGGGGACTTCACGCTCGAGCATTACATCAGCGCCTACAGCGATCCGTTGACTTATGAGCTGTTTTTTAACTCTTTTGTTTTTGCCTCGGGTTCGGCGATTCTTGCGACCCTGTTAGCGGCCACGCTGGCATGGATTTCGATCCGCACCAACGCGCCTTTTCGGAGGTTATTCGAGCTCACCGCGATCGTGCCAAACGTATTTCCCCCGGTCATGCTGGCCGTCGCGTGGACCGTGCTTCTCAGCCCCCGCACAGGGCTACTCAATCGGTTTTTGATGGAGATATTCGGCCTCGACGAAGCGCCGCTCAATATTTACTCGATCGAGGGCATGATTTTCGTGGAGGCGCTGATCACCACGCCGCTGGCGTTCTTGCTGATTTCGGCGGCGCTCTATTCGATGGATCCCGCGCTCGAAGAGTCCGCCCGAGTGGCGGGATCGACGAATATTCAGGTGGCTCGGCGCATTACCTTTCCGATAGTGCGCCCGGCGCTGCTTGCGGCCTTCATGCTCAATTTTGTCCGCGCCATCGAGAGCTTCGATACGCCGGCGATCATCGCGCTGCCGGCCCGCATCGAAGTATTTACGACTAAGATCTATCGCGAAGCCATCGGCGCATTCCCACCGAACCAGAACCTGGCCGCGGCCTACGCCGTCTCGCTGCTGATCATCACCATGCTTTTCGTTTATTTTTATCGCCGTCTGACGGTCCGCTCCGAGCGCTACGTCACGGTTACCGGGCGTGGGTACCGGCCGACGATCATCGATCTGGGAAAATGGCGCTACGTCGCTTCGGGCATCGCGGGATTGATTCTCGTCCTAATCGTCGTCTTGCCCTTCTCTGTGCTGATTTATGTTTCTTTCGTGACCTATGTCCACGTGCCGGGGCCGCAGACTTGGGAGTTGTTGACGCTGGATAACTACCATTCCAATCTTACTGACGAACGGACTTACAGGGCTTTGCTGAACAGTTTGTTTCTGGCGGTGGCCGGGGCGACGCTGTGCATGCTGCTTGCGGCATTGACCGCGTGGGTGACTACCAAAAGCAAGGCCCGAGGGCGGGGCGTGATTGAAGCATTAACGTTCATACCATGGGCGTTCCCCGGCACAGCTCTGGCCATCGGCTTGCTCTGGACTTACGTTTACATGCCCCTACCGATTTACGGCACGCTGTGGATCCTGCTGATCGCTTATATCACCCGCTTTTTGCCGTACGGCCTGCGTACGATGACCAGTACGATAGTGCAGTTGCACGACGATCTTCCACAAGCGTCGATGGCGTGCGGCGCTAGCTTCTTGACAACGTTTCGACGCATCATGCTACCGCTGCTCAGGCCCGGTTTCATCGCCGGTTGGATTATTCTTGCGACGATTTACTTGCGCGAGTTCAGCACGTCGGTTTTCCTCTACTCGCCGGGCGCCGAACCGTTGGGGCCTTTGCTTTACCATTTTTACATTGATGGCAACTTGGGACCCATGAGCTCCCTTGCGATCGTGGTCAGCCTCGTTTCCGTCGTGCTGATCGTTGCGGCTCGCCGGTTGGGCAGGATCGGGGCGGAGTTTGAGAACAGATAGCCACCAAAACATTTTGGATTTTGGATTGCCGATTTTGGATTGAATCTAAAATTGTTGAATATGGATCCCACAGCCGCCAAGAATTTCGTTGAGGGTCAGCTTCGCTACGAGGAAGTCAGGAGACTCCTTATCAAGCTGGTGCAAACTCCCAGTCCCCAGACCGAGCTGCTCGAAGAGGAGCCGAAGGTCCTGTCGTTGATCCGGGAGATCGTCAAGCCGGAGCTGCAAAAGTCCGGGATCGAGCCGGTGATCGACGATAAGGGAAACCTGATCGCCCGTCTGCCGGGCAAGGGCGCGGCGAAGCGGCTACTGCTGGTCGCCTACGCCATGAGCGCTGCTCCCAGCACCATGCAGAATCCTTACTCAGGCGCCCTCGTCGATGGCGCGCCTTACGGGCTGCAGGGTGAATGTGTCTGGGGAAGAGGAGCGTGTGAGCAGAAGGGGAGTCTTGCCGCGATGATGTCGGCCCTAAAGGCTCTGGCGGAAAGCAAAGCGGAGCCGCCGGGAGATCTCTACTTCGTCGTGAGCGCCGCCGGCGAGACCGGGCGGCACGATTCCCTCGCTTATGTCCTGGATCATGGAAAAGTAGAGGCCGATTGGGGAATCATAGATGGCCCGCCGGAGATTCAACTGGGAAATAAGGGCCGGGTAGATATTCTCGTTACAGTGAAAGGCAAGCAGGCCCACAGCAGCCGGCCCTGGGAGGGGATCAACGCGGTTGAGGGGGCGATGAAAGTTCTAGAGAAGCTGAAGCCTCTCATGCCCTATCCTTCGGACAGGGCACATCCGGAGCTGGGGAAGGTTTCTTTGACCCCTACCGCGGTCGAGAGTTTTCCCAAGGCAACGCACACGATCCAGAGCGAGTGCCGGATGGTATTTGACCGGAGATTGCTTCCCGGTGACGATCCCGCCGAGGCTATCCAACAACTTGAGACGGCAATTGGCAATCTGGATCCCTTCAAAGTCGAGGTCCAGAAGAAAGACTCCATGTACCCCAGCGAGGTTTCGAAAGAGGCCGATGTGGTGAAGTCGCTAAGTCGGGCTATTCAGGTGATGCTCGGGAGAGAGCCTAAGTTCAGCTACTCCACGGCGGCGAATGACACGGGGTTGCTCAACGCGAGGGGAATCCAGGCCATCAACTACGGCTCCCGGGATATTCGCTTTCAGCACACCGACCACGATCTCGTCTCGGTCAACAGTGTCTTTGAAGCGGCCAAAGTCTTTGCCTTCATGGCTCTGCAGCGCTAGCGAGTCGCGATGAAGCACATAGGGTTCACAGTAGTATTGGGGTTGTGGCTTTGCGGCTTCGCCATGTTTGCTACGCAGGGCGCAAGCCAACCCACACAGGCGACGGGCAGAGTCGAATGGATCGATATTCACGTTCACTTAGTCGGCGGAAGGGGCAGTCTGCAAGATTACCAGGCGGCGATCAGGGGCGCCCTTGGGGCGATGGAGGAATCAGGGATCAGAAAGATGGTCGTCATGCCTCCGCCCCAAATCTACGGCAATCCGGGAAATCACGAATATGACAGCTTCGCTGAGGTTTTAAAGCGCTATCCGACACGCTTTGCCTTTCTTGGCGGGGGTGGGAGCCTTAACCCCATGCTGCAGGCGGCCAATGGCACGGAGGTAAGCAATGACCTGAGGCGCGAATTTGAAGATAAGGCTAACGAGATTCTCCAGCGAGGGGCCTTAGGTTTCGGGGAAATAACAGCGCATCATCTCTCGCACGTGCCGGGCCATCCTTACGAATCTGTGGCTGCGGATCATCCTCTCTTATTGTTGCTGGTGGATATCGCCGGGCGCAACAACGCACTGATCGACTTTCATTTCGATCTCGTCACTGAGGAGATGAAGGCGCCCGAGTGGCTCTCCTCTCCCCCAAATCCGCGGCTCTTCCGGCCTAACCTGGCTGCTTTTGAGCGCCTTCTCGAACACAACCGCAAGGCTAAAATTGTCTGGGCGCATGCAGGGTCGGACATGCTTGGAAATTGGACCATCGAGTTGAGCCGGCGGCTGTTGGTGAGACATCCCAACCTCTATATGAGCTTAAGGCTAGCTCCCGGCCGGGCGCCCCAGAATCACCCGCTAAGCAGGGACAACGAAATCAGACCAGGCTGGCTTCAGCTGCTGCGAGATTTCCCTGATCGTTTCGTTATTGGCGGGGATCAATTTTTTGTTTCACCTTCTGTGCGGGGTGGAGGGCCGGGGGTGGAATTTTCACAGCGTGCCCCAATGAACCGGGAGCGGACAAGGGTGTTCCTCGCCGCGCTTCCCGCAGATCTCTCCCGCAAAATCGCTTTGGAGAACGCCATTCGTCTTTACAGGCTGAAGGATTGAAGTGTGATTCTTCCGAAGAAAACCTTGACAGAGTGGCTTCCGCCAACCTATCCTTTGACAGTGCCGGCGTTTTAGAGCCGTTATCCGTTCTTTAAGGAGGTTAGCGATATGGTTACTGCCCTCGTTTTGCTGAATGTTGCGAGAGACAGAGTCAATGAAGTTGCCGAGGAGATCACGGAAATGGAAGGGGTAACTGAAGTCTACTCGGTTGCTGGGCGATACGACCTCGCCGTCGTGATTCGGGTAAAGGACAACGAGCGGCTGGCGGATGTCGTCACGAAAGGGATTCGCAAAGTAGACGGGATCGAGAAATCAGAGACTCTTATAGCCTTCCGAGTTTACTCCCGCCACGATTTAGAGAGCATGTTTTCGATCGGGTTCAAATAGGCAGGGTAAACAAGCCCGGCCTTAAACTCACTCGAACCGTCTCCTGCGGGTCAGGATACCGTGTCGGTGCAGAGCGTCTTCTAAGCGGCCAAGGTCTTTGCCTTCATGGTCTTGCATCGGCAAAAA
>MGRY01000147.1:0-233 GCA_001799045.1 Deltaproteobacteria bacterium RIFCSPLOWO2_02_56_12
TTGGAAGCGGGAAGGTAATGCTTGGGAATTGACTGAAGATAGTGGTAATATTGGACAAGCCTGTAAGCTAAGAGGTGGTTATGAAAAATCTCGAAGAGATAATTAAAAGTCTGCCTCCTGAGCTTCATCAGGAGGTAGAAAATTTTGTTGCTTGCCTGATAAAGCAAGGGGGCAAAAAAAATAAAAGGAAGCTGAAACTTGACTGGTCCGGAGCCTTAAGGGACCTACGGGAC
>MGRY01000147.1:336-8941 GCA_001799045.1 Deltaproteobacteria bacterium RIFCSPLOWO2_02_56_12
AAGTACCACCTGACGCTTGTTAGCTTCGATAGTGACTTCGACCGCACCGGGCGTGGCCGTAAAACCCCCGCAGAGATCAGGCGTTAACCCTGCGCGATAAGCTGCTACTTTATGAAACTCCACATCCTCGGCTGCGGTGATGCCTTCGGAAGCGGGGGCAGGAACAACAGCGGCTACCTCGTGGATGGCGCGGAGAGGGGAGGTGCCGGTCGAGTTAGCAGAAGACGGAATAGTGGTTGAAATCTGATCTAAAGCCGGCCGAAAAAGAAGGATCAGCTCGGTCTTTCTGCGGGTGGAGCTACGGCAGCCACGGGAATAATAATAGCTCTAAAACCGCTCTTGTTCTCAATCTCCCGCGCCGCCTCCTGAGCATGGGTCAACTGGGGATAGGGACCAACTCTTACCCGGTAGGTGGTCTCGCCATTGTTCAGCAAAACCTTTTCCAAAAAAGACTGATAGCCCCCCTCGGTAATCGACCTTTGCAGAGACTCGGCGCGGTCCCGTTCTCGGAAAGAGGCGATTTGGAGAACGTATCCGCTGGAGGAGCGGACCCTTCTCTCCTCTTCCCAGGAAAAGAGGGGAGATGAGGGTTTTTCTTTCCCCGGGGAGATCTGGCCATCTGAAAAGACCGGCGCGCTCGTCGGGGAAACGGTCCTCAAGGTCTCGTAATTCGTGAGTCCATATTCGAGGAGCCTCCTGGCATCCCCCCAGAGATCTCTCGAACCCAGGATGGAAACAATCAAAGTCGCTCCGTTGCGGGATGCCCCTCCAACAAAGGTCTTCTGGGCCGCATAGGTGTAGCCGGTCTTACCGCCGATGGCCCCGTCAAAGTTCCAAAGAAGCCGGTTGTGGTTGCGGATGGAGATGTGGCGCACCCTCTGCGACTTGCCGCTAGAGACGGAACTTACGGAGCTCGTCTTGGTCTGGACGATTTCCCGAAAGGCGGGGTTTTTCATCGCGTAATTGAAAATCAATGCCATGTCCCTTGCTGTCGAATAGTGTTCCGGGGCCGTGAGCCCATGGGGATTTGTGAAACGGCTGTTGGTCGCTCCTATCTCACGCGCCTTGTTGGTCATCATCTCCGCAAAACGGGCCACCGATCCCGCAATGCCTTCCGCTAACACCAGGCTGGCGTCGTTGGCGGAAGAGAGCAGCAGGCCGTAGAGCAGGTCATCAATGGTCATTGCCTGACCCGGGCGGAGGTAGAGCTTGGAAGAAGGGACATGGGTCGCCGACTTGGTTACACTCAAGAGATCTTTTCCCCGCCGGTCACTTTCTAAGGCAACAATCGCAGTTACAATCTTCGTCGTACTTGCCGGGGGCAAGGGCAGGTCAGGCTCCCGCTGGTAAAGAACCTGCCCCGTGGTCGCGTCTACCAGAAAGGCCGACCGTGCGGTGAGCATTTCCTCGGAGAAAGAGGACCAAACCGGGGAAGCGATGGACAATAAGAGGAAAAAGGCCGGGATGGAAGAAAATTTCGGATGTCTTTTGCTTTTCAGGACCGCTTATCCTCCTTGGCTGTGGTGCTGCTGCGCTGATAGGATCTTCAACATCCCTCTACCTTCAGCTTTAAACGAGTTGAATATATCACAATATTGGAACTTCGGGTAGTATTTTGTTGCGTTTGCAGCCCGTTGCGGAATTCCAGCGTCCGTGGAGTGGTCCGGATGGGCTCTCCTTCAGTGAAGCTGCTGCTGGATAGCCTCAGCGGCCTGACGGGCGAAATCATAGTTGGGCTCGATGGCGAGCGCTTTGTCGAACTCTTCCAGGGCTTTTATTAACATTCCTTTGGCCAGGTAGACGCGTCCTAGATTGCAGTGGGGATAATGGTAGGCCTCATAGCGCGCTGCCCGCAGCGCTTTTTCCAGCCACGGGATCGCCTCATCCGGCCTCCCCAAGTTGATAAGATAGGCCCCGATATCGTTATAGGGGTTGCCAAAATCCGGGTCGACTGCAATCGCCTTCTTGCATTCTTCGATCGCCTCTTCGTAGTGTCCCTGGAAGCTTAAGCTCCAGCCCAGAAATGTGTAGGCCTCCGAGGTAGGGTGGCAACGGATCGATGCTCGGTAGAGACGAATCGCCTCTTCCAGCTCTCCCTCCCTCTGACGGCGGTAGGCCTCGTGGAAGAGCTTCTCGGCCCTTGCGATAATTTCCTTATCGTCCATCTCTTCCTCCATGTCGGGCCGATAATCTTCGCCTAACTTCGTTTATCGCCCCTCCGTCTCCCTTTTTTTCCCTTTCTCCCGGTCCGGGGTGATCCCATGTTTTTTCAGCTCTTTTTCCGCCTGGGCGCGGATATCCGCCTGTCCGCCCATCGCCTCTCTACGTATCCGCTCCTGGCACGGTTCGCAGATCCCGCCCTTAAGCGGCGTCGCCTTGGCGCAGATCATGCACTTCTTTTGCTCGTTCTCCATCAGCCGTGTATTTTACTCCAAAGAAATTTTTTTCCAATCTTTTTTTTAGCGTTAGAAATCTCAGTCCAGAACCTTGATCTGCGATGGATCTTCGAGGATCATCTCCACTCCGTACTTCGGGTGGTCTTTGATCTCCCCCGTAAGCTCCACCTCTCTGCCTTCATAGCTCTTAGGGGGCATCTTACGTGTTTCGAAGGACTCCAGGGCAGATGCGAAGATAACGCCCGTGAAAGAAGAACGCGCAGGGCCGAAATTGAGAAAGTAGGTGTTGCTTTTGGCTGAATGGCCCACGCGGTAGACCCTTCCCCTAATCCTGGCCTGATTTCCGCTAAGGGCCCTGATCTTTTCCACCTCCCTCGCTTCCAGGAGCGGGATTTCCGCCGGTCGCGGAGCTGGAGGAGGCAAAGGAGAGAAGCTCACAGAGTAGCCCTGGCCTTCGAGACCAGGCGCGCTCCAGCGCTGGTAGAGGAGGTGGGATAGAAGACCGACCACGAATCCGGCGGCAACGAGGAAAACTATGCCGGTGGAGAGCCGTCTCACTTTTTCTTCTCCCACAGGCGGAAAAACTCCTTCCGGTAATCCTCTGCCAAAGGTCCGGCAGCGCGGAAAATGAGCAAATTTTCGTCGTTAATGTTGTCTGCGGACACCGTCCAGTTGTAAGACCCGGTTAAGAGCACTCCGCGGTCAATGACGGCGAACTTTTGGTGCATGAGCCCGGCCCCTCTTGCGCGACTCCCTTTGTTGAGCCCGGAGATGCGCCGGACCGAGATCCCTTGCTGTTCCAGGAATGTTCCCTTGGAACTCTCGTTTCCGGCGTCAAATTCCTTGTCCAAGATCACTTGCACCTTTGCTCCGCGCTGCCGCGCCTTGGCTAATCCCCAGGCGAGATCATCGCTGGTAAAGGCATAGATCGCCACCAGGATCTCCTTTTGGGCTTGGGCTAACTCTCGAACAATATGGCTGGAACACTTTCCCAGGGGGCTGAAGCATGCCTGAACTGCCATCCCGGCCCAGGCCTCGAGAGAAAACAGTGCAAAGTGCAAAATGCAAAGTGCAGAAAGAAAAAGGATTTTGTATTTTTCACTTTTCATTTTGCATTGCCCGAAGGGGCCGGCACATCTCCAGGATCAACCTCTCCATCACCATGCGCGGAGGATGTCCGGTTGATTTGAGGCGGACGTCGGTTTGATAGAGGAGGCCCAGGTACCGCACCAGCTCCTTTAGCGTGAAGTTGTCCGCGCTCTTGAAGCTCATGTAGACGAAATAGGGATTTCCTGGCAGCGGCGCCGCCCCGTCGTGGAGCATGCTCTTCTGAAACTGCGGATAGCTCATGCCGGCTTTCCATCTCTCGCGCAGCTCTCCCTCTATGAGTTGACGCGCTGCCATGAGCCGGCGCACCTCGCTCGCGATCGGTGCCAGAAGCGCCAACGGGTGATGGCCCTGGGACAACAGCCGCAACAGATGGCTGAGAGCCGCGACCGAGTCCCGCGCCGCCAGCGCCTTGGTCAAATCAAAGACCCATCCCTCTCCCTGGTCGGAAAAGACCTCTTCCACATCCTTTACTTTGATCCACGGTTCTTCCCCAACGTAAAGAAAGAGCTTTTCCAATTCCTGATGGACAGCCCAAAGCTCCGCGCCGGCCCGCGCAAGGATCATCCCTCGCGCTTGGGCCTCGATTTTCTTTCCTCCTTCTTTTAGACGTTGGTCGAGGAATTCCGCTAGAGCCTCCCGGCTCATCCTGCCGCTTTTTTCCCGCCCTATACTTAGGTCAAGCACCGACCCCTTTTCCTCGAATCTTTTGTAAAGACGGGTCCTTCGATCCACATTGGCGGTGATCAGGAGAACATCCCAGGGGGGCAAGCCCTGCTCCAAAAACTCCATAAGCCTGTGCCCTTCGCCTCCTCTGCGCTGACTCAGCTCCATTCCGCTGTTGCGGCAGAAAAGCAAGAGCCCCTCCACCTCTTCCTTAAGCTCTCTGCCGTCTCCACCTAAAAGCTCGGCGAGCTCGGCACCTGAGGTCGAGTCCTGGAATCTCTCCCAGCGCTCCTGAGTCCACCCTTCTACGATCAGCAGGTCCAAAAAAAGTTTCGCCGCCTCATCTTTTTTCCCTTCCCCCCAGAGCTGCAGCACTCTTGCGCCTACCTCCCCCTTGTGCTCGCGCGAGAGGAAGTAGGGCGCATTCTCTACCAAGACCGTTTTCGTTCCGGGAAGAAACGGCGGGGTCATCAGGGCCGCTTCGATTTCGTCCCAAGGGGCGACACGGCCGTCAAACTGCTCCAGATTGAATGCTCGTCTTTCTGGCGGGACAAGGAGGTCGAGGAGCGCTTTACTAGCCGCATGCACCTGGTAGTCATCGCCGTGGAGGAGTAGCAACGATGGTTCTTCCCCTTTACGGATCTCGGCGAGGACCGCCTCCAGCTCTTGTTTCATGGTTTAGCTTGTAAGCTATCTAGCCGTCCGCCGCCAGCGAAAACCAGCAGCTTATAGCTGACCGCTGAAGGCTAATTTTTCGGCACCCACATTTGACTTTTCTCACTCCAGACATAATCGGATTTCCATACCTTGAAACCGATGGTGAAATCTCCGCCGGATCTGCTGGCAAAGGCCCTTTCCGTGGAATGGGGGATCTCCACCCGTGCCACTTTATAGACCTGCTTGCCGCCCCCCTTGTTGATCAGGATGCGGTCCCCCACCTGCATGGCGCCGCGGGCTTCCCTTTTTTCCTTCATGGAGAAAAGTTAACATCGCGCAGCCCGGCGTGCAAATGGATCTCCTGCCTTTAAGGCGCAAAGCACTATATGCTATGAACCATACGCAATGGCTCTGAGCTCGCAAAACTCCAAAGAGCGGTGGTTTTTTCTCTTTATCGCGACCCTGTCCCAGGTGAGCATGGCCGTTATTCATCTCGGTATTCCGGCGTTAATCCCGCTGATTCAGGATGAGCTCAAGCTCAGCCGTACGGAGGTGGGCCTCCTGACATCCGTTCTCAACAGTGGCGTTGTCGTTGCTGCCATTGCTGCGGGGAAAGCGGCTGATCGTTTTGGCGAGCGGCTGATCATCGCCTATGGAGCGATGGCATGCGGGATCATCGCCATGGGGATGAATTGGGCGGCGGGCTTTGCCACGCTTTTTCCCGTCCTTCTCTTGCTGGGCTTGGCCACCGCCACCGCCACGCCGGCGGGGAGCAAGGCGGTTGCAGGTTGGTTCCATGCGAGGGAGAGGGGAACCGCTATGGGAGTGAGACAGATGGCCATCCCTCTGGGCGGAGCAATAGCCGCTATGACTCTCCCCTCTGTGGCGCTCCGCTATGGATGGCGTTTTGCCCTCGCCTTTGCCGGTTTGTTCGCCGTAGGGATGGGCCTGGCAGCCCTTTTTCTCTATAAGGAGCCTCCGATCTCTAGTCGCCGGGCAGAGCAAGGGCCGGTAGTAGGAATCAAAGGTCTCATTCAACGGAGAAATATCCGATCCGTTCTCTTCTTTGTCTTCATTCTGGGCGGAGCGCAATGGTGCTACCTGGCCTATCTGGAGCTCTATTTGACCGAGACTCTGGGCTTCTCGATAAGGCTTGCCGCCAGCCTCTTGGCATTGGGCCAGATCTGCGGGGTTGGGGGAAGGGTATTCTGGGGATTTTTGAGCGATCGGTTTTTTGGCAGCAGGCGCAAACCTACGCTGCTCGTGGTCGGTTTCCTTGCTATCCTCATGACTCTATGGACATCGCTCTTTTCACCTCAGACTTCCTCCGGGCTGGCCTTCTTGGTGGTCGCCCTCTTGGGGTTGACCCTGCTCGGGTGGAACGGTCTCTACTTGGCCTTTGTTTCGGAGTTAGCCGGTTCCAGGGTAGCCGGCATGGCCATAGGATTGAGTAATACGGGGGCCTTTCTCGGCATCGTCACCCTGCCGCCGATCTTTGGCTTTATCGTTGATCATAGCAACTCTTACCGTCCGGCCTGGATTGGGCTGGCCGGCATGATTCTCGTCGCCCTCTCGGTTCTGCGCTGTGTCCGGGAGGAGGATAAATATTCACTTTAGGATTTTTCCACCATCCTTGACAACCGTGGTCCCCTTTCTTATAGGTGGTGAGATCCTAATCTTGCCAGGGTGAACCGAAGAGTTGGTCTATGAAAGTTGATATCCACGCCCACTACATCCCAAGGGATGGCCTGAAGATTGCCCGGGAGATCGGCAAGCGCTACGACCTCAAGATCACCCGGGATGAAAAGGGACGGGAAATGCTCACGCGTGACGGGAAGCGAGAGTTTGGTCCGTTGCGCGAAGAATTTTACGACCTCGATCTACGTCTGAGCATTATGGATAAAGCGGGCATTGATATTCAGGCCCTATCGGCACAGAACTCTTTCTTTTTTTACTGGATGGCGCCCGAAGAAGGGTTGGAGTTAGCCCAGTGGCTGAACGACGCCTTCGCCGCCGCAGTCAAAAAAGAGCCTAAACGTTTTGCCGCCCTGGCCACCGTGCCATTGCAGGACAGCAGGAGGGCAGCCGGGGAATTGGAACGGGTGGTAAAAAAGCTTAATTTCCGCGGGGTCCAGATCGGCTCTAATATCAACGGACGCTACTTCGATGATCCGGGCTTCGATCCCTTCTGGGAGGCAGCTCAGGCCCTGGATGCGCTCATTCTTGTCCATCCCACCAATGTGGCCGGAGCGGAACGGATGGGGGACTACTACCTCTTTAATCTCATCGGTAATCCTGCGGAGACCTCCTTAGCCTTCGCCAAATGTATTTTCGGCGGCGTGATGGAGCGATTTCCCCGGCTAAGATTCTGCCTCGCCCATGCCGGCGGCTTTCTCCCCTATACCTGGGGGCGGATGGAGCGCGGCTACAAGGCCGTTAAAGATTGCCAGGGAAAGATTTCCCGGCCGCCCGGTGAATATCTCAAACTCTTTTACTTTGATACGATTGCGCACAGCCGGATGGCGCTGGAATACCTGGTGCAAAATTTCGGCGCGGATCATGTGTTGCTGGGCAGCGATTATCCGTTCGATATGGGCGACCCGGAGCCTTGGAGGACGGTGGACAGTTTAAGGATTGGGAAGAAGGACAAAGAAAAAATAGGCGGGGAAAATGCCGCCTCGCTTCTAGGTATCAACATATAAAAGCAAGGAGGAAAAAATGCGTTTTGTAACCTTTACGCTAAAAAAGCAGAACCGGGTGGGTCTCATGGCGCCGGGCGACTTGATCATCGATCTTGCGGAAGTCAACCGGCGTTATCTGAAAGGCGGCTCGCCGTCCTATCTGACCACCATGCAGGCTTTCATTGAAGGGGGCGCAAAGGCCCTCGGCGCGGCTAAAAGGGCGGCGCGGTACGTGGGGGTGCAGAGCCCGGAGGGGCTAAAGAGGCTTGGCAGTGTTGGGGCCGTCGTTCAGCTCGGGCGGGCCAAAATTATTTCCCCTATTCCTTGGCCGAGGAAGAACGTTATTCTTCTTGGGGTCAACTATAAAGAGCATGTTGAAGAAGGAGCGAGAGCAAGATCCCTCGAACTCAAATATCCGGAGGCGCCGGTTTTCTTCACCAAGCCGGCAACCTCCGTCATCGGCCACCTGGGGAAGGTCGTCCACCACAGGGCGACCGAGAAGCTGGACTACGAGATCGAGTTGGCGGTGATCATCGGGAAGAAAGGGAGAGATATCCCCAAGGAAAAAGTTTATGATTACATCTTCGGTTATACGATCTGTCTCGATATGACCGCTCGCGACCTTCAGCGCAGGCACGGCCAATGGTTCAAGGGAAAATCTCTGGATACCTTATGCCCCTTAGGGCCCTGGATCGTGCACAAGAGCGCCCTGCCAAATCCCCAGGCGTTGCGTCTCATATGCCGGGTTAACGGCGAGGTCATGCAGGATGACAATACGAGCAACATGATCTTCGATATCCCGACAACGATCGAGTCGCTCTCCAGCGGGATGACCCTTGAGCCTGGCGAGATCATCAGCACCGGAACTCCTTCGGGCGTGGGCTTTGCCCGTGTGCCGCCATTTTTCTTAAAGCCGGGGGATAAAGTCGAAGGCGAAATCGAGGGCATTGGGGTCCTCCAGGTGGAGATCGCCGCCCCAGCTTAAGCACAATGCAAAATGTAAATTGCAAAATGCAGAGTGAAAATTTTTCATTTTTCAATTTGCAATTTGCCTTTTGAAGTGAGGGGTTCATGGAGCGTGTCAGGCCTCCCGCTGTG